>NZ_JAAOQS010000036.1:0-72967 GCF_011603105.1 Rhodococcus sp. A14
GAGCCGGAAAGGACCTACGGTCATGACGACGACAGTCTCCCCGGAACTTTTGCCTACCGGTCAGTCTCTCGACGTGGCCCGTGTCGAAGGGGAGCGCGCGTATGCCCTCGACCGGGCGCACGTGTTCCACTCGTGGTCTGCGCAGGAGCAGATCACCCCGATGACGATCCTCGCGTCCGAGGGTTCGTATGTGTGGGACGGTGCCGGGAACCGCATGCTCGACTTCTCGTCCCAGCTCGTCAACACGAACATCGGGCACCAGCACCCCAAAGTCGTTGCCGCCATCCAGGACCAGGCCGCGAAGCTGTGCACCATCGCACCGCAGTACGTGAACGACGCCCGCTCCGAGGCCGCGCGACTTATCGCCGAGCGGACCCCGGGTGACCTGAACAAGGTGTTCTTCACCAACGGCGGCGCCGACGCCAACGAGCATGCGGTGCGCATGGCTCGGCTGCACACCGGCCGCTACAAGGTGCTGTCGCGGTACCGCTCGTACCACGGCGGCACGGACACCGCGATCAACCTCACCGGGGATCCGCGCCGGTGGCCCAACGACTACGGCAACAGCGGAGTCGTCCACTTCCACGGACCGTTCCTGTACCGGTCGCAGTTCCACTCGGAGAACGAGCAGCAGGAAACCGAGCGCGCGCTCGAGCACCTCGACCAGCTGATCCGCCTCGAGGGGCCGGACTCGATTGCAGCGATCGTGCTTGAATCGGTTCCCGGGACCGCGGGGATCATGGTGCCCCCGCCCGGTTACATGGCCGGTGTGCGCGAAATCTGCGACCGCTACGGCATCGTGTTCATCGCCGACGAGGTGATGTCCGGTTTCGGCCGGACCGGAAAGTGGTTCGCGATCGACCATTTCGGTGTCGTTCCCGACCTGATCACGTTCGCGAAGGGGGTCAACTCCGGGTACGTCCCGCTCGGTGGTGTCGCGATCAGCGAGAAGATCGCGGCGACGTTCGCCAACCGGCCGTACCCCGGCGGGCTTACCTATTCGGGACATCCGCTTGCCACTGCAGCCGCCGTCGCGACGATCAACGCGATGGAGGACGAGGGGATCGTCGAGAACGCGGCCCGGATCGGCAGCGAGATCCTCGGTCCCGGACTGCGTGGCCTGGCCGACCGGCACCCGTCGATCGGTGAAGTCCGCGGAGTCGGCGTGTTCTGGGCGATCGAACTCGTCGCCGACCGTGCCACGAAGGAACCGCTCGCTCCGTACGGCACCTCCAGTCCGGCGATGAACGAGGTGATCGCGGCGTGCAAGGCAGGAGGATTGCTGCCGTTTGCCAACTTCAATCGCATTCACGCCGTGCCTCCGTGCACCGTCACCGAGGCCGAGGCCCGCGAAGGACTCGCGATCCTCGACACGGTTCTCGACATCGCGGATGCGCACCGCAACTCCTGACACACCCCGTCTGCCGGCACACGCGTGTCTCGACACTCGATCCGTCCCGCGGTCAATGGCGCCCGCGGGGCGGATCTTTCTCGTTTTCCACGACAACACACGGCGCCCGGATCTCAACGGAGAGAATCTATGAGCTCGACCACGTCCACGCTCGCACTGTCCCTGCCGGAAGGCTATGTCGAAGAACAGGATCGGCCGCCGGCTCCATCGTCGGGGGAGCCCGGAGATGCGCCCGTGAGTACTTATTAACGTCGGGCGGTTAATAAGTACTCACGGGCGCGAAGCGCACGACGACGCCGGGGCGGAGCAGGGCGGGGGGAGTGCGTTCGGCATCCCAGATCGGTTCGTCGGTGGTGCCGATGAGTTGCCACCCGCCGGGCGAGCTGCGGGGATAGATTCCCGTGAACTCCCCGCCCAGAGCCACGGTCCCGGCGGAGACCGAGGTCCGAGGCGTCGACCGGCGCGGCACGTGCAGTTCGGGTGCGCCGCCGGTGAGGTAGCCGAAACCAGGTGCGAAGCCGCAGAACGCCACCGTCCACGGAGTTCCGGTGTGTGCGGCGACGACGCCGTCGACACCGAGACCGGTCAGCTCGGCCACGTCCTCCAAGTCGGGACCGTCGTAGCGCACGTCTATCCGGATCTCATCGGGCGCATCCTCGGCGACCGTCGCCTCCGATTCCGTGGTCCGCACCCACTTGGCGACGCGGTCACGGCTGGTCGCGCCGTGGTCGAACCGCACCAGGATGGTGCGCGCCGCCGGAATCACCTCCACGACCCCGGGTGGCCGAGAGCCGTCCAGCGCACGAAAATGCGCGAGCACGGTGCCGAGATCCTCGAACTCGGCGAGGACCGCGCTTTCTCCGACGTCGAGGATGCGCATCACACGAACGGCTCCACCGTGATGCCCTCGGTGTCGAGCAACGACCGGATGGCGGTGGCCATCTCGACGGCTGCGGGCGTATCGCCGTGGACGCAGACGGATTCGGCGGTGACCGCGAGGACCGTGCCGTCGACCGCTTCGAGGGTGTGATCGACGACGAGCCTGAGGACCCGTTCGGCCACCACCGCGGGATCGTGCAGGACGGCCCCGTCCGTCGTGCGCGGCACCAGTGTCCCCTCGGGTGTGTACGCGCGGTCGGCGAACGCCTCGGTGACCGTCCGCAGTCCGGCCTTCTCGGCCTCCTCGAGGAACGCCGAACCGGGCAGGCCGAGGACGGGCAGCGACTCGTCGTACGCGCTGACCGCCGCGACCACCGCGCGGGCCTGCTCGCGGTGGTGGACGATCGCGTTGTACAGCGCGCCGTGCGGTTTCACGTACGCCACCGCCGAGCCGGAAACCTGGGCGAGACCGTCGAGGGCGCCGATCTGATAGACGACGTCGGCCGTCAGGTCGCGTGGGGCGATGTCGATGAACCGGCGTCCGAACCCGGCGAGGTCGTGGTAGCCCACCTGGGCGCCGATCCGGACCGTCAGCTCGGACGCCGCCGAACAGGTGGCCGACAGGGTGGCGGGATCGCCCGCATGAAAACCGCAGGCCACGTTGGCGCTGGTCACGAGCTTCAGCATCGCCAGGTCGTCGCCGAGGGTCCAGGCGCCGTAGCTCTCGCCGAGGTCGCTGTTCAGATCGATTGCCGGCACATATTCGATACTAGGGTTCCGAGTGCCGTCTTGTAGATTCTCTCGCGGGGGCGGGCGGAACCGGTGAGGGTCCTGCTGCGTCAGAACAATTGACCGTGCGTGGTGACTGCGCCATCGGAGGGGGAAACGTGACCGACCCGGCATACATCAAGGATCCCGAGAACTTTCACTCGGACCAGTGGGATCACGCGAGGATTGCCAGCGCCGTCGCCGGCATGAATGTCGAGCACGTCAGCGGCATCGCACGAGCCTGGACCGAACTGGGGACGACGACCCACGATGCGATCGTCGAGTTCAGCGACGCGATCAAGAAGGCGATCAACGAGAGTTGGCACGGTGCTGCCGCATCGGCGGCCTACGGAGAGACCGAGCGGTACTCGACCTCCGCGCCGCAGGCGCAGGAACAACTTCACGGAGTGGCGGACGCGCTGACGCCGCTGGCGGAGACGGTGGCGTCGCTTCGGTCGCAGGTTCCCGAAACCATCGGCACCGGACTGTGGGACAAGTTGACGCCCTGGGACACGGACACCGAGGACGAGTACTACCGGCGCGACGGCGAAGCGCGCGAGAAGATGGCCACGATCTACAACCCCGGACTCGCGACCTCGGACGGCAACGTCCCGTCGTTCACGAAGCCGGAGAGCATCGTCGACGTTCCTTCGGGTCCGGGCGGGCCCGGTGTCGACTACGCGAGCGGCACCCCGAGTTCGAGCGATCGCTTCGGCGGACTGAACACCGGGCAGCCGAATACCGGCGTCGTTCCCGTCAGCGACCCGTCCGCCGAGCCTGGTGTGGACGGCGCACCCGCTGCGGACGGCACGCAGGAGAATGCAGCAACCGCGCCGTCGGCTGCCACTACACCGGCGACGACGGCCCCGGCCTCGGTGACGGGGGATCAGGCACAGAGCCGGTCGGGCGTGCCTTCCAGCGCCGATACATCCTCGGGTGCCGGCTCGCGATCCGCAGGTGTGGGTGGGGGTTCCGGTGGCGGCGGACTGGGAGTCGGCGGACTCGGCGGTGGTGTCGGCGCCGGGAATCAGCAGGGGGCCGTGGCCCGGCCCGGCACCGCACCCGGGGTCGCGGGGGGCAACGCCGGAGGTCGCGCGGGTGCCGGAATGCGGGGTACCGGCCCGATGGGTGGGGGAATGATGGGCGGCGGAGGAGCCGGCAGGGGTGGCGGCGAGGACAAGGAACACAAGACGCCCGACTACCTGATCACCCTCGACAACGGTAACGAGTTGATCGGCAAACTGCCCCTCGTCTCACCGCCGGTGATCGGCGCATGAACATGCGCAATTGGCGGCTGCGTCCCGAACTGTTCGACGCACTGTGGGCCGGCACCGGGCAGGATCGCACCCCGTACCCGCTCCGGATCGTGAGCGCGCACCCCGGGCTCAATGCATATGTCGCCGAGCAGAACCGGATACGCGAAGCCTTCGCTGGAGCCGAGCACGACGATGTGAGGTCGGCGTTGGACGTGCTCGCCGAACCCGAGGTGTATGTCGAGGTCTCAGGTGCAACCGCCGACGAGACCCCGATCCGCATCATCGGTGCGCAACACCGGCAATGGGTGGTGATCGCTTCGCAACTCCCCGGCCGGGCACCGCAGATCGGTGGCGACGTGGTGATCGGCGCCGGTGCGGCCGGGCGACTGGGCGCCCAACTGATCGGGCTGATTCCACAGAACGCCGCCGGCCGGCGCCGGTTCCAGCGGCGGGACGCGGAGGACGCCCACTTCTCCCAGGGAATCCTGCAGGAGGTCAACCGGGTGGCCCCCGCCCCGCGACTCGAATCTGCCGTGCAGAAGGGATACGCGGGCCGCGGGAAGATCCGGGTCTTCCGCGGCCCCCGCTACGGCAGCGGCAGGGACGTCGGCGTCATGCAATGGATCGACATCGCCGGCGACGGACGCTACGTGATCGGACCGCACGATCCCGCCTCCGCGCACCCGGCAGGCCCCGAACAGCTCGTATCGTCGCTCGACACCCTGATCAGGGTCGGTACCACTCCCCGAGCAGGGTCGGTTGGTGCCCGCGGTTGGTAGATTGCCACGCGCCGGGCGATTGCACAGGTGGGGACACAGCAGGACACACGGAGGGGACACCGACATGGCGGGGCCAGAAGCACCGGAAGCCGGATGGAAGGCTTTCACCGAGAACGTCGTCGGGGGAGGCAGGCTCGAACTCGACCCCGCAGGCATAGAGCAGTGCATCAAGCTGTGCGATGACCACGCGCGGCGCATGGGGGAACTCGCAAACCGGGCGCGCCACGAACTGCGCGCAACGGACTTGGGTATCGGTGAGAAAGACATCGAGTCCGCGCGGGAGTTGGCGCGCAAATTCGACGAGAAAGCAATCGGGGGAGGTGGCATCGGCATAGCGAACACTGCGGTCGGATTGCTCACCGCGCATCAGTCGTACGTGAAGGATATGAAATCGATGTTCGAAGCAGTTCTCGCCAGCTATACCGCGCAGGATGATGCCATCGCTGCAAGCCTCGGAACCGCAGGATCTGAGCTGTGAATACTCGCGTCCGGCGCTTCGCATTGCCGTTCGTAATTGCCATGGGCGTATTGGTCGCTGGTGGCTGTGCGGAGCCGGTCGGCGGACAGGCGGACGAGACGCCAGTTCCTGAGATCACATTCCATCCGTGCGACGGATTCTCCTCGGAAGCCCTCGCGGCTGTCCGCCTGGATGCCCGGCCACCCGACCGCATGCCGGATCGCGACAATCCCCAGAACTTCGGCTGCGGATTTCAGTCGCAAGATTCGTATTCAGGGATCGTCGTTTCGGCAATCGGTGAAGCGCCCGACAGCGTGAGGAGCGACGACCGCTTCGACGTCCTGAGTGAGACCGAGATCGGCGGGCGGCGTGCTCTGGTGTCGGATTTCCGCGGCGGTAGTGCGTGCACGGTGTCGGTGGCGATCGAGCCGGGGATTCTCGAGTTCATGATCGGGTACAGCGAGTTGGAGGATTTCACAACAGTCGACGCGGCGTGCGATCAGGCGACGAGGGTGGCGACGACGTTGGCGCCTTATTTCCCCGACCACTTGTAGGGCGGCTCAGTGCGTGTGTGCGTGGGTGGGGGTGATGCGTCCGGCGTTCTTGCGCCGTGAGGATCCGCTGAGCCGGCACACGAGGTAGATGACGAACGAGATCGTGGTGACGAAGCTCGATACGGGCACTCCGGGTGCGAGGGACAGCAGGATGCCGCCGACGGCGGCAAGTTCGGCGAATACGATCGACAGGATCGTGGCCTTCAGTGGGCTGGCGGTGACGTAGGCGGCGGCCGCGGCGGGGGTGATGAGCAGCGCCATCACCAGCAGGGCCCCGACGATCTGGACGCCGAGGGCGGCTGTGATGCCGACGAGGACGGCGAACACGATCGACAGTGCACGCACCGGGACGCCGCGGGCCTCGGCGACGTCGGGGTCGGTGCTCGCGAAGAGGAGGGGGCGGTAGATCAGGCCGAGGACCCCGATGACCAGCACGGCGCAGAGCAGCAGCAGCTGGAGGCCGCTGTCTCCGGGTGCCACGATCTGGCCGATCAGCAGGGAGAAGCTGGTGCCGGTGCGCCCTTGGTACGACCAGATGAACAGCACCGACAGACCGAGCCCGAATGCCATGATCACGCCGATCACGGAGTCGCGGTCGCGGGCCTTCGCGCCGAGCAGCCCGAACAGGACCGCTGCGACCACCGACCCGGCGATGGCGCCGGCCCCGACGCTGACGCCGATGAGCAGGGCCGCCGACGCGCCGGTCAGCGACAGCTCGCTCGTGCCGTGCACGGCGAACGACATCTGCCTGCTCACGATCAGCGGTCCGATCGCTCCTGCCAGCAGGCCGAGGATGGCGCCGGCGATCAACGCTTGCTGGACGAAGTCGTACTGCAGGAGGTCGACGGTGGCCGAGACGTCGAACATGCGTGACATCGCGTCGGTGAATTTGTTGCTCATGCGTGCCCCTCGTCCGTGTGGTGCACACCTTCACCGGGGCGGAGGCCGCCCGCGCTGCCGAGCGCGTCGATGGCGTCGCCGGTGCCGATCACGACGAGGCGGCCGCGTACGTGCAGCACCTCGACGTCGGTGCGGTACAGCTCGGACAGCACCTCCGACGTCATGACCTCTTCGGGTTTGCCGATGCGGAACTGTCCGTCGACGAGGTAGAGCACGCGGTCGACGAGGGGGAGGATCGGGTTGATCTCGTGGGTGACGAACAGCACCGCGGTGTCGTGGGTGCGGCGCCGCCGGTCGATGAGTCCCGACACGAGATTCTGGTTGGCCAGGTCGAGGCTGAGCAGCGGTTCGTCGCACAGCAGGATCTGGGGGTTGCCGACGAGGGCCTGCGCGATACGCAGTCGTTGCTGCTCACCGCCGGACATGGAACCGATCGGGGCGTCCGCGTAGTTCTGGGCGCCGACTTCGGCGACGGCCGCGTCGACGATGGCCCGGCGCCGGCCTCGCCGGAGGATGCCGGTTCCCCACTGGTGGCCGTCGACGCCGAGCCCGACGAGGTCGCGGCCCCGCAGCGGCAGCCCGTCGTCGAGTGACTTCTGCTGGGGGATGTACCCGACGTGCGAATTGCCCTTCCGCGCCGGGGATCCGGCGATGCGCGCGGTGCCGGAGCTGAGGGCGAGCTGGCCGAGCAGCACCTTCAGCAGCGACGTCTTGCCCGACCCGTTGGGTCCGAGGACGGCGACGAATTCGCCGGGTTCCACGGTGAGGTCGAGGTTCTGCCAGAGTGTGCGTTCGCCGAAGGACAGTCGCGCCCCCGTCAATTCCAGTGCGGGGACGTGACCGTTGCCGGCGTTCTTCGAAGTGGGTTCTGTCACAAGCCGATCAGTTCTATTGCAGAGCCGCAGCAAGCGACTCGGCGGTGTTGGTCTGCCACTGAATGTAGTCCAGGCCTTCGGGCAGGGTTTCGGTCACCTCGACGACGGGGATGCCCGCCGACTCGGCCGTGGCCCGCACGTCCTGGGTGACCCGGTCCTGCGTCTGCACGTTGTAGACGAGGGCCTGCACCTGCTTGTCGGTGAGCAGCTGTCGCGTCGCGGCGATGGCGGCGGGTGCGGGGTCGTTGCCGTTCTCGATGGCGCTCGTGAAGTCGGGCGGGGTGACGTCCTTCAGGCCCGCGGACTGCAGCAGGTAGTAGGCGATCGGTTCGGTCTGGGCGACAGGTGCGTCTTTGTGCGCTGCCGCGATGCCGTCGGTGATCGCGGAGATCTGCTCGAGCTGGCCGTGGAAGGTGGCGGCGTTGGCCTGGTAGGCGTCGGCGTTGTCGGGGTCGAGTTGGCCGAGCTTGTCCGCGATGGACTGCGCGGTGGCGTCGACGGTGTCGACGTCGAACCACACGTGTTCGTTCACGTCGCCGTGGTCGTGGCCCTCGGGCGAGTCACCGCCGTCCGAGTGCTCGTCCTCGCCCGCGTGCGCGCCGCCCTCGAGGAGGTCGAACGCGTTGACCGTGAGCTGGTCGCTGTTGCCGGTGCCGATGATGTCGTCGACGAAGTGGTCGTACCCGCCGCCGTTGTACACGATAAGGGAGGCGTCGGTGAGCTCGGCGGCGTCGGTGGGGCTCGCCTCGAACGAGTGCGGGTCGGACGACGGTTCGGTGATGATCGAGGTGACGTCCACCTTGTCGCCGGCGACGGCCTGCGCGACGCTGCCCCACACGTTCGTCGACGCGACGACCGTCAGTGTGCCGTCGCCGGTCGTGTCGGAGCCGCATGCGGTGAGGGTGAGGGCCGCGGCGAACGACAGCCCGACGGCCGCCGTGGCGGCACGAAAACCTGAGGAAGCGCGCACAGAAAACTCCTGACCGAAGACGAACGCTAAACGCTATTGGAAACCGTTACCGTTGCACTTTAGCGGATAGGTCCTGGTAGTGCACTTTCGGTGCAGCCCCGACGCGCCCGAACGCGGGCCAGGTACTAACGTCCCCCTATGCCCAGGTCTCGACAGCCTCGTCGCCAAGCCACGCTGGCGTCGCTCGCGGCCGAGCTCAATATTTCGCGAACGACCGTGTCCAACGCTTACAACCGGCCGGATCAACTCTCCGCGGAACTGCGCGACCGGGTGCTGCAGGCGGCGAAGCGCCGCGGCTACCCCGGCCCCGACCCGGTGGCCCGATCCCTGCGCACCCGCAAGGCCGGTGCCGTCGGACTGCTGCTCACCGAGGCCCTCAGCTACTCCTTTCGCGACCCCGCCGCGATGAGCTTTCTGTCCGGACTGGCCGAGTCGTGCGAGGCCGCCGGGCAGGGTCTGCTTCTGATTCCGGCGGGCCCGGGTCGGGAGGAGGCGGACGCCGCCGCGGTCGTGCAGCAGGCGGGCGTCGACGGGTTCGTCGTGTACTCGGTGGCGGACGACGACCCGTACCTCGCGGCGGTGTGCGAGCGTCACCTGCCGATGGTCGTGTGCGATCAGCCCCGGGAGATCCCGGGTGCGTCGCTCGTCGGCATCGACGACCGCGGCGCGATGCGGGGCCTCGCCGACTATCTGATCGGGCTCGGCCACCGCGACATCGGCGTGCTGAGCATGAGGCTGGGGCGTGACCGCTCGGACGGGGTCGCCGATGCCGAGCGTTTGCGGTCACCGAACTTCCACGTCCAGCGCGAACGCATCGAGGGAGTGCGCGACGCCATGTCCGACGCCGGCCTGGAGCCTCGGACGCTGACCGTCGTCGAGCGGTTCGAGCACACCGGCAAGTCGGGGCACGCCGCTGCCGCGCAGGCACTCGGCGTGAATCCGCGGATCACCGCACTCGTGTGCACCACCGACGTCCTCGCGCTCGGCGCGCTGGACTGGGCGCGCTGGCAGGGCATCGACGTGCCCGGCAGGCTGTCGATCACCGGATTCGACGGAGTCGACGACGCACTGCGCGAGGGGCTGACCACCGTCCGGCAACCCCAGGAGGAGAAGGGTCGCCGGGCAGGCGCCCTGCTCATGTCCCCGTCGCACTCCGGCGTCGCGACCGTCGAGATGCTCGAGACCGAACTGCTGCGGGGTTCGACGGCCGGGCCCGTCAAGCGCTGACCCGGCCCTCCCATACGCGCTAGGCCAGGAGCTGAGCGCAGCGCAGCAGTCCCAGGTGGCTGTACGCCTGGGGGTGGTTGCCCAGCGACCGCTCGGCCACGGGGTCGTACTCCTCGCTGAGCAGTCCGGTCGGCCCGGCGGCGTCGACCAGTTGCGCGAACAACGCCTCCGCCTGCGACCGCTGACCGATCAGCAGGTACGCCTCGACCAGCCACGCAGCGCAGAGGTGGAACCCACCCTCGGTGCCGGGCAGTCCGTCGTCGTGGTGGTACCGGTACACGGTCGAACCGCTGCGCAATTCCGCCTCGGTGGCCGTGACGGTGGCGGCGAACTTCTCGTCGGACGGGTCGATCAGCCCCGACAGCCCGATGTACAGGGTGGCGGCGTCGAGGTCGGTGCCGTCGTAGGCGGCGGTGAACGAGCGGACCTCGTCCTTCCAGCCCTTCTCGCGCACCTCCTCGGCGATCTTGTCGCGCAACGGCGTCCAGCCGGGCTCGACGTCGCGGCCGAAGTGCTCGGCCAACGCCACCGCGCGGTCGACGGTGACCCAGCCCATCACCTTGGAGTACACGTGGTGACGCGGGTTGTCGCGGATCTCCCAGATGCCGTGATCGGGTTCGAACCAGCGACGTTCGACGGCCTCGACCATCGCGCAGACCAGTTCCCAGTCGCGGTCGTTGAGCGCCACCTCGACGCCCTGCTTCTCGCGGGCGTGGGACAGGTCGTGGATGAGCTCGACGATGGGTCCGAACACGTCGAGTTGCACCTGCTGGTTGGCCGCGTTACCGATGCGCACCGGCCGCGAGCCAGCATAGCCGGGCAGCGAGTCGATGACGGCCTCGGGCGGCAGACCGCCACCGTGCAGCGTGTAGAGGGGGTGCAGGCGTTCGGGGCCGGGCAGCGTCTCGAGGACGTCGTGCACCCAGTCGAGGTAGCCCTCGGCCTCGCTGAGGGAACCGAGACTGACGAGCGCGGACGCGGTGAGCGCCGCGTCACGCAGCCAGCAGTAGCGGTAGTCCCAGTTGCGGACGCCGCCGATTTCCTCGGGCAGCGAGGTGGTGGCGGCTGCCATGATCGCTCCGGAGTCGACGTGCACCAGGCCGCGGAGGGTGAGCGCGGAGCGCTTCATCAGGTCGGGTTTGAGCGTGGGCAGGGTGAGGCTCTTCGCCCAGTCCGACCAGTACGATTCGGCCAGTGCGCGGCGCTCCTCCTCGGGCGTCTCCGACGGTCCGAGTTCTTCGGTGCCGCACCGCAATTCCAGGACGACATCGCCGCCGGACGGGTCGACGACAGCATGCGCGGTCTGCTGGTTGCCGTCGGACGTGACGTTCCACTGCACGCCGGGGGAGCGCAGCACGATCGGCTCGTTGGTGCCGTGCACCCGCAGTCCCTCGGAGACCGCCTCGAGGATGACCTGGCCCTGCCCGAACTCGGGCCGCGGTGCGAACGTCACGACGGCGGCGGCCTGCCCGCTGATCACCCGGGTCAGGTCGGTGCGGCCCTGGCGGACGTCGTGCGGCAGGTAGTCGGTGACGGACAGGCTGGCCCACCGTGTCTGCACGGTCATGGTGCTGTCGATGTACCGCTGGCTCAGCGGCAGCGCACTCCGGTGCGGGCCGACGCTGAAGTGGCCGGCTTCCGGTCCGCCGAGCAGATGCGCGAACACGGACGCCGAGTCGGGTTCGGGATGACACAGCCAGGTGAGGGTCGCGTCGGGGGTGACGAGGGCGACGGTCCGCGGGCTGGCGAGCATGGTGAGGCGCTCGATCGGCGGGGCGTGTGCCCCGGACAGCCAGGTGCGGCGCTCGTCGAGCAGGAACGCGAGGGCCGTGGCCACGTCTTCGGTGGTCGACACCCGGAATTCGGCGAGGCTTTCGCCGGGGCCCACCTTCACGCCGAGGTCGGGGCCCTGGAGGCGGGCGAACGCCTTCTCGTCGGTGACGTCGTCGCCGACGAAGACGGCTGCCGTCGCACCGTCCTGGTGGCGGATCAGGTCGAGTGCGTGGCCCTTGTCGGTGGCGACGACGGCCAGTTCGATGACGGACTTGCCCTCGGTTACCTGCACGCCCACCCGCTGTCCGGCGTCGGCGCGCACCGCGGCCAGGGCCAGGGCGCCTTCCTCCGCATCGGCGTTGCGGACGTGGAGGGCGACGCTCGCCGGCTTCGCTTCCACCGACGTGCCGGCGTGCAGCGTGGCGATCCGGGTGAGTTCCTCGGTGATCTCACCGAGAAGTTTCTTGGCGTCGGCGTCGATCGCATGGATGAACCCGATGTCGAATTCCGAGCCGTGGCTGCCGACCAGTTGAACCTCGGCGGGCAGCCGTGACAGCGCGGCGAGGTCCTTGAGTGCTCGGCCCGAGATCACGGCCGCCGTCGTTCCGGCGAGGCTGGCCAGGGCGCGGAGAGCGCGCACCGATTCGGCGTGGGGGAACGCCTTCTCGGGGTCGGAGACGATGGGGGCCATCGTGCCGTCGTAATCGGAAGCGACGAGCAGGCGAGGGGTCCGCGCAACCCGCGAGAGGGCACGACGAAGTTCGATGGGCAGATCATGGGCGCTCACATGTTCAAATCTAGGGGATGTGACGGCTGTGAGCGCGTTGTCGGTCGGGGCTGTGCCCCGATCGCGTCCTATTCGGGTCTGCGGCTTCCGTCACCGAGCAGCAGTTCGACGGTGAGTTCGAGGCGATTCGCGACATCGGTCGCGGACGAGCGGCGGGTGAGCCAGGCCACCAGGTTCGACAGCCACACGTCGGAGATGACGCGGGCGACGGCCAACTGGTCTTCGGTGGGCTCGGTGTCCGTCATCGCGCGGGCGAACAGACGGTCCATCAGCTTGCCCACCTGATCGACCTCGGCGGCGGCGGACGCGTCGGCGAACATGAAGGCGCGCGTCATGGCCTCGGTCAGCAGTGGATCGCGCTGCATGGCCCGGGTGATCTGGCTGAGGATCAGCTGCATCCGCTCGAGCGGGTTCCGGCCCGGCGGGTTCTTTCCCCGCGAGTCGATCCGCTCGAACTCGCGGGCGAGCGCCGACACCAGCAGGTGCACCTTGGACGGGAAGTAGCGGTACAGCGTCCCCACGGCGACGTCGGCGCGTTCGGCGACGGCCCGCATCTGCACGGCTTCGTATCCGCCCTTGGAGGCCAGGGCCAGGGTCGCGTCGAGGATCCGCTTGCGCCGTTCCTTCTGCGCGTTGGAACTGAGATCGTCCTCGCCCAGCGTCGCCGCAGCGACCGTCGTGGACCGTGATCGAGAGCTGGTCGTCATTACCTGTTTTCCTTCGCGCCTTGACTCATGGCCAGGTGTCATATTAGAACACGTTCTAGACGAATGTGTCATTCAGGAGAGGCGGATACCCGTTGTGACAATCGCCACCACCAAGGAACAGAGGGCTGCAGCGGGTTCGATCCAGGCTTGGGCGCGGTCCACGGACCCGCTGGTCACAGTACGGCAAGGACCAGCAGATTCGTGGCGGACGTCGTGGCAGTCCTTCGCCTCGCTCGGAATTTTCTCGGTCGCCGTGCCCGACGCGGTCGGTGGGTCGGGAGCGGAGATCGTCGATCTCGCCGCGATGCTCGAACAGGCCGCGACCGAACTCGTCCCGGGTCCTGTTCTCTCGACCGCTCTCGCCGCGCTCGTCGTCGGCCGCAGCTCCGGCGCCGCCGCGAAACGGTGGTCCGAGGACCTGGCCGACGGCGCGATGCCGTGCGCGGTGGCCCTCGGCAGCAACTCCCCGGTGAACGCGACCCTCGGGGCCGACGGCGGGCTGACGCTCACCGGCGATGCGGGCTTCGCGATCGGCGGGGACACGGGGGTGTCCGTGCTGCTGCCTGCCGACGCGGGTGACGGCGTCGTGTGGTGTCTGGTCGACGGCGAATCCGACGGCCTGCACATCACGGTCGCCGACACGATCGACAAGAGCCGCCCGCTCGCGCGGGTGCGGTGCGATCGTGTGGCGGTCGCGGCCGACCGGGTGCTCGCGGGGGTGCCGGACGGGCTCGTGCCCGACCTCGCCGCGACCCTCGCCGCGGCGGAGGCGTCCGGGATCGCGGCCTGGTGTCTGCGAACGGCGGTGGAGTACGCCAAGATTCGCGAGCAGTTCGGCAAACCGATCGGATCGTTCCAGGCGATCAAGCATCTGTGCGCGGAGATGCTGTGCCGCGTCGAACAGTCCGGTGCGGCGGCGTGGGATGCGGCCGTGGCGGCGGAGGACGCGTGGGAGGCGGACGGCGGCGAGCTGCCGATCGCGGCCGCGGTCGCGGCGTCGATCACGCTCGACGCTGCCGTCGAGACCGCCAAGGACTGCATCCAGGTGCTCGGCGGGATCGGCTTCACCTGGGAACACGACGCGCACTTCTACTTGCGCCGCGCGACGTCGCTGCGGCAGCTGCTCGGCGGCTCCGCTCGCTGGCGGGCGCGGGTCACGGAACTGACGAGGGCAGGCGTTCGCAGACACCTGTCGATCGACCTGACGGGGCTCGACGACGAGCGGGCGCAGATTCGCGCCGAGATCGCCGAGCTGGTGGCGCGCCCGGAGTCGGAGCGGCGTGCGGCTCTCGCGGAATCGGGCTACCTGGCACCGCACTGGCCCGCGCCCTACGGGCGGGGTGCGCGGGCCGCGGAGCAGATCCTGATCGAGGAGGAACTGGCGGCCGCCGGGGTCGGCAGACCCGACCTCGTGATCGGCTGGTGGGCCGTTCCGACGATCCTCGAGCACGGCAGCGCCGAGCAGATCGAGCGTTTCGCGACCCCGACGCTGCGCGGCGAGATCATCTGGTGCCAGCTGTTCAGCGAACCCGGCGCCGGCTCCGACCTCGCGGCGCTCCGGACGTCCGCGGAGAAGGTGGACGGCGGGTGGCGGCTGAACGGTCAGAAGGTGTGGACGTCGAGGGCGCAGGAAGCGGACTGGGCGATCTGCCTGGCCCGCACCGACCGGGACGCGCCCAAGCACAAGGGCATCAGCTACTTCCTCGTCGACATGACGAGCCCCGGCATCACCATCTCGCCGCTGCGCGAGATCACCGGCGACGCCCTGTTCAACGAGGTGTATCTCGAGGACGTGTTCGTGCCGGACGAGCTGGTGGTCGGGAATCTCGGCGACGGCTGGAAACTGGCCCGCACCACGCTGGCGAACGAGCGGGTGGCGATGGGTGGAGGCTCCTCGCTCGGTGCGGCGATGGAGGAACTGCTCGCGCTCGCGGGGGACGGCGACCCGGTGACCGACGACCAGCTCGGGCATCTCATCGGCAACGCGCTCGTCGGCTCGCAGCTCGAACTGCGCACCACCCTCCGGCAGCTGGACGGTCAGGATCCCGGACCCGAATCGAGTGTCCGCAAGCTGGTCGGTGTCCGCCAGCGGCAGGCGGTCGCGGAATTCGCGATGGAACTCGGTGGCGCGGACGGCTGGGTGGAGGGTCCGCTGGCGCGAGAGTTCCTCAACACGCGGTGCCTGTCCATCGCGGGCGGAACGACGCAGATCCTCCTGACGGTCGCGGCCGAACGGATTCTCGGGCTGCCGCGGGGCTGAGCCGCGTCGCGATGGTCTTTCGCGAGGTCCGGGATGGTGATACAACTAGAACACGTTCTAAATTGAAAGTGGGATTGTCAGCGTGGACTTCACTCGAGACGAAACCCAGGAGGCCGTGGCCCAGGTCGCGGCCGGACTGCTGGCCCGCGACCTCGACGGCGACGCCCTCTGGGCCGCTTTCGCCGACGCCGACCTGCTGACCCTCGCACTGCCGGAACGTCTCGGCGGCGAAGGGCTCTCGGTCACCGACGTCGGTGCGCTGCTCACCGAGGTCGGGCGGAAGGCGGCGCAGGTCCCGGCCCTCGCAACGCTCGGATTCGGTGTGCTGCCCATCGTCGCGCTGGGCGACGACGCGCAACAGGACGCACTGCTCACCGGTCTCGTCGACGGCCGCACGTTCACCGCGGCGCTCGCCGAACCCGGGGCGCAGTTCCCGGCACGCCCCTCGGTGACCGCGGTCGCGGACGGTGACGGCTACTCCGTCACCGGGCATGTGCTCGCGGTTCCGTTCGCCGAGCGGGCGCACCGGATCCTCGTGCCCACGGACACCGGGGTGGTGCTGGTGGACCCGGGCGCGGCCGGCGTCACGCTCACACCGACACCCTCGGCGTCGGGGAGCCCCGAATTCGCGATCGCATTCGACGGCGCGCGGGGCGAACTGCTCGCGGCCGGCGACGACGGCGTGCAGACGCTGTACCGCATCGCCCTGGCGTCGATCGGGGCGGTCGCGGACGGCCTGCTGTCGGGCGCAACGGTTCTGGCAGGAGAGCACCTCGCGACGCGCCACCAGTTCGGTAAGCCGCTCGCCACGTTCCAGGCCGTGTCGCAGCAGATCGCCGACGTCTACGTCACGTCCCGCACCCTCCACGTGTCGGCGCTCGCGGCGTCGTGGCGCGTGTCCGAAGGCCTGGACGCTCAGGACGATCTGGACGTGATGGCGTACTGGATCGCCGCCGAAGTGCCTGCCGCCATGCAGGTTCTGCACCACTTGCACGGCGGGATCGGCGTCGACGTCACGTACCCGCTGCATCGCTACTACTCGACCGCCAAAGACCTGGCCCGCCTCGTGGGCGGCGCCTCGTACCGACTCGACCTCGTGGGGGCCCGGTGTTCATCGATCTGACCGACGAGCAGCGTGAGCTGCAAGCGGAACTGAGGCGCTACTTCTCCGGGCTGATCTCGCCGGCCGAGGCCGAGGTGATGCGCACGGAGCGCCACGGCAGCACCTACCGCGAGGTCATCCGCCGGATGGGCAAGGACGGCTGGCTCGGTGTGGGCTGGCCGGTGGAGTTCGGGGGCCGCGGTTTCGGCGAGATCGAGCAGCAGATCTTCGTCAACGAGGCGACCCGTGCCGACGTGCCGCTGCCCGCGGTCACGTTGCAGACGGTGGGTCCGACGCTGCAGAAGTACGGGACCGAGGAGCAGAAGCGCAAATTCCTGCCTGCGATCCTGGCCGGCGAGGTGCACTTCGCGATCGGCTACACCGAACCGGACGCGGGCACCGACCTCGCGGCGCTGCGGACCACGGCCGCGCGCGTGGGTGACGAGTACATCGTCAACGGGCAGAAGATCTTCACCACCGGCGGTCACGACGCCGACTACCTGTGGCTCGCCGTCCGCACGGGCTCGGCGGATTCGCGTCACCGCGGCATCTCCATCCTGATCATGGACACCAAGGACCCGGGCTACAGCTGGACGCCGATCATCACGTGCGACGGTGCGCATCACGTCAACGCCACCTACTACTCCGACGTCCGGGTTCCCGCGGACATGCTGGTCGGTGAGGAGAATCAGGGCTGGCGACTGATCACCACCCAGCTCAACCACGAACGCGTCATGCTCGGACCGGCAGGCCGGGTGGGAGGTCTCTACGACCGCATCCGCAACTGGGCGGTCGCGCACGAACTGCTCGACGAGCCGGACGTACGTCGCGCGCTCGGCGAAATCCACGCGACGTTCCGCCTCAACGAACTACTCAACTGGCAGGTGGCGTCGAGTGAGGCGGACGCCGTCGACATCGCCGACGCGTCCGCGACGAAAGTGTTCGCCACCGAACGTATTCAGCGCATCGGCCGGCTCGTCGAAGAGATCGTCGGACGCTACGGCGACCCGTCCGAGCCGGAGACCGCCGACCTCATGAGGTGGCTCGACATGCAGGTGAAGCGCAACCTCGTCATCACGTTCGGTGGCGGTGTCAACGAGGTGATGCGCGAGCTGATCGCGACAGCCGGTCTGAAACTTCCCCGAGTCCCGCGATAGGAGCGCCGCGCGAAATGAGTTCCGAACAGATTCTCGCTGCCGCAGAAGAGGTCCGGTCGGCGGGCCCGAGCGCTCCCCGCCCCGGGCGGGACCCGATCAACCTGCCGATGATCCGCAACTGGGTGGAGGCGATCGGCGACAGGAATCCGATCTACGTCGACGAGGCGGCGGCGCGGGCAGCGGGACACGACGCCATCGTGGCCCCGCCCGCGATGGCGCAGGTGTGGACGATGCAGGGGCTGAACGCGGTTCGGCAACCCGACGACCCGCTCGGGCGCATGACGACGATCCTCGACGAGGCCGGGTTCACGTCCGTCGTCGCCACCAACTGCGATCAGATCTACCACCGCTACCTGAAGGTCGGCGAGGAGGTCACCATCACCACGACCCTCGAGGAACTCGTGGGTCCGAAGAAGACGGGCCTCGGTGAGGGGTGGTTCTTCACCACCCGCAGCCTGTGGCGGGTCGCGAACGGCGACGGCACCGGCGAGGTCGTGGCCGAGATGCTGTTCCGCATCCTGAAGTTCGCCCCGAAACCCGCTGAACCGATGGCACCTTCGGCGAACGGTCGGGGCGCGTCCTTCGACGACCTGGACCCCGCCAAGTTGATGCGGCCCAGCGCCTCGCAGGACACCCAGTTCTTCTGGGACGGGGTTGCCGCGCACGAGTTGCGGATCCAGCAGCGGGAGGACGGATCGCTGCAGCACCCGCCGGTGCCCGCGCTGTGGAAGGACAAGGCGGAGACGACGGACTACGTCGTCGCGTCGGGCCGCGGGACGGTGTTCAGTTACGTGGTCCACCACGCGCCAAAGGTCCCGGGACGCTCGCTGCCGTTCGTGGTGGCGCTGGTCGAACTGGAGGAAGGCGTCCGCATGCTCGGTGAGCTGCGCGGTGTCGACCCCGCCGAGGTGACGGTCGGGATGCCGGTGGAGGCGATCTACCTCGACTTCCCGGGCGACGACGAGACGGGCGGCACGCCGTGGACCCTGTACGCGTGGCAGCGCGGAGCGAAGGAGCAGTCATGACGTCCACACTCGATGTCGCGGTGGGAACGACGCTTCCGGAATTGACCGTGACTGGCGACCCGACGTTCGTCGTTTCGGCCGCGCTCGCGACGCGCGATTTCCAGGACGTCCACCACGACCGCGACCTGGCGCAGCAACGCGGGTCGAAGGACATCTTCGTCAACATCCTCACCGACACGGGTCTGGTGCAGCGGTTCGTCACCGACTGGGCGGGACCGAACGCGGTGATCAAGTCGATCGCGTTGCGCCTCGGGGTTCCGTGGTACGCCTACGACACCCTCACCCTGAGCGGCACGGTGGCGGCGGTGGACGACGGCGTCGTCACGCTGGACGTCGTCGGGAAGAACGGTCTCGGCGACCACATCACGTCGAAGGTGACCCTCGTCCTGGACGGACGCACGAACGGAGCGGGTGCATGAGCGGGTTGTCGGGCAAGGCTGTCATCGCCGGGATCGGCGCCACCGACTTCTCGAAGAACTCGGGCCGGAGCGAATTGCGGCTGGCGGCAGAGGCGGTCACCGCGGCGCTGGACGACGCCGGACTGACCCCCGCGGACGTGGACGGCCTGACGTCCTTCACGATGGACACCAACACCGAAGCGGCCGTGGCCCGTTCGGTCGGCATTCCGGACCTGAAGTTCTTCAGCCGCATCCACTACGGCGGGGGCGCGGCGTGCGCCACCGTGCAGCAGGCGGCGATGGCCGTGGCCACCGGTGTCGCCGACGTGGTGGTGGCGTACCGGGCGTTCAACGAGCGGTCGGGGATGCGGTTCGGGCAGGTGAACTCCGGTCTGGTGCAGCAGGTGAACTCGTCGGGCACCGACAACGCGTTCTCCTACCCGCACGGCCTGTCGACGCCGGCGGCGTTCGTCGCGATGGTCGCCCAGCGGTATATGCACGAATACGGCGCTACGAGCGAGGATTTCGGACGGGTCGCGGTCACCGACCGCAAGCACGCCGCCACCAATCCGAACGCCTTCTTCTACGGCAAGCCGATCACCCTCGAGGACCACCAGAACTCCCGGTTCATCGCCGAGCCTCTGCACCTGCTCGACTGCTGCCAGGAGTCCGACGGCGGCATCGCGATCGTCGTCACGTCACCGGAGCGGGCGAAGGATCTGAAGCAGAAACCGGCCGTGATCGCCGCGGCAGCTCAGGGGAGCGGCAGCGACCAGTACATCATGACCAGCTACTACCGCCCGGAGCTCGCGGGTCTGCCCGAGATGGAGTTGGTCGGGAGGCAGCTGTGGGATCAGGCCGGACTCGGACCGCAGGACATGGATCTGGCCGTCCTCTACGACCACTTCACACCATACGTATTGATGCAGCTCGAAGAACTCGGCTTCTGCGGCCGCGGTGAGGCCAAGGACTTCATCGCCGACGGTGCCATCGACCTCGACGGCAGTCTGCCGCTCAACACCCACGGAGGCCAGCTCGGCGAGGCCTACATCCACGGGATGAACGGCATCGCCGAGGGTGTGCGTCAGATCCGCGGCACGTCCGTGAACCAGGTCTCCGGCGTGCAGAACGTCCTCGTCACCGCCGGGACCGGTGTGCCTACGTCAGGGTTGGTGCTGACGGCCTGAGTCCGGCCCGAGTCTGTCTGCGCGCAATGTGTTTCGCGACATACCCGGCATCCCTGCCCACCCCGCCGGTGAGCATCGAGGCGAACGCCTGCAGGAACGGCAGCCCCACGAAATACAGTCCCGGATGGTCCGGCGACACTCCGCGGGACTGTTCGGGCCACCCGTCCGATCCGGTGACGGGGATCTGGATCCACGACGTGTCCTTGCGGAACCCGGTGCACCAGATGACGTTGCGGACGTCGAGTGCGGTGCCGTCGTCGAGGACCGGTCTGCCGTCGTGGACGCCGGTGACCTTCGCGGGGAAGTGCTCCACACGGGCGGCGGCCAGGTCGGCTCGCTTGACCCGCAGGAGTGGTCCGCCCCCCGAGCGGACGTGGGTGCGCATCTTCCGGCCGACGGGTGTGCGTTCCGTCAGAACGTGATTGGCCATGAACCACATGATCGGGATCGCGATGTGGGCGAGGCGTCCCTCGAGGTCGAACGGCACCTCCCCGCGGACCGGCCCGCAGATCGTGGTGCGATGCGAACGGGAGACTTCCAGCGCGATGTCCGCGCCGGAGTGGCTGCACCCGACCACCAGCACCGGCCCGTCCTGCAGTTGGGACGGATTGCGGTAGTCGCTCGAATGCAGTTGCCGGATCCGGGGATCGAGACGCTCCGCCAGATCCGGAAGGACCGGGGACTGCCACGTTCCGGAGGCGACGACGACATTGTCGGCCTCGAATCGGTCCGTCCCCGCCGTGACGACGTAACGGTCGCCGACACGGGACAGGCCGTCGACGGTGGTGCCGGTCCGGATCGGCAGCGCGAATCGCTCCGCGTAGGCCTCGAAGTAGTCGGCCACCTCGTCCTTACCAGGCCAGGACCAACCCCGGGCGGGAATTCCCCAGCCGGGCAGACCGTCGTACCGGGCGGGACTGTAGAGCCGGAGCGAGTCGAACCGCTCCCGCCACACGTCCCCGACGCGGTCGTGAGCGTCGAGGATCACGAACCGCTGCCCGCATCTTGTGAGGTGGTAACCGGTGGCGAGGCCGGCCTGTCCGGCACCGATCACGATCGTGTCGAAGCGTTCTGTGGACATCGTGTGCCTTCTTCCCTCGGGTGATCGGTGGTCATGCTCAACGCTATGACCGGGCCGATCTCGGCGCGTCGGGAGAATGGCGCAGATACGTACGACCGTATGGGTACTTTCATGCAGACGGCTCGACGAGGTGATGCTCGTACGCATAGGCGGTGGCCGCGGACCTCGACGAGATGCCCAGCTTGACGAAGATGTTGCTCAGGTGCCGTGCGACCGTCTTCTCACTGAGGAACAGTTCCGTCGCCACCGCGCGGTTGCTCTTGCCCGCGGCCACGAGGCGGAGCACACACACTTCACGCGGGGTCAGCGGCGTGGCGGCCGCCGGGTCGGGGCGGAACTCTGCCCGGAGGCGTTCGAGGTCCGGGAGGGCACCCAGTTGCCGGTAGGTGGCGGACGCGAGGTCGTGCTCCATCTGCGCGGTGTCGTCGTCACCCAGGTCGCGGCACACCAGCGCGACCGACTCCCGGACCCGCGCGCACTCGTAGGGCGCGCCGATGTCCTGCCAGCGCCGCCACGCGTCGCGCAGAACGGTCAGTGCGTCGCTGCCCCGTCCTTCGGCGTGCAGCATCGATCCCGACGCCTGCGCGGACAGTGCGCACAGGTAGGGGATCGCGAACCGTGTTGCGATCGAGTCGAGTTCGTCGGCGGCGGTGCGAGCCGCCGAGACGTCGCCGGCGGCGAGCAGGATGTCCACGCAGGCGGGCAGCAGCCTGGCGCGTTCCACGGCGCCGGTGGACTCGTCCACCGCACAGCGGATCGAGGCGACCGCGCTGCCGAACCGCCCCTGCGCCATCCGCAGCAGCGCGAGCCCGGGCTGCGGTCGCCTGCCCCAGCGGTTCGCCTCCAGGAACAACTTCTCGGCCTGGGCGACCTCGCCGCGCAAGCGGTGGAGGTCGGCCATCACGTAGGCGGCGGACCCGGCCGCGGCGTGCGAGGCGAGCCGCTCGTGTGCCCGCCGCGCCGAGTCCATCGCCGTGGGCCAATCGCCCTGCAGTTGCAGGATCTCGGCGCGGTGGACGAGGCACTGACCGCGGTACGGGACGAGGTCGGGTTGCGAAGAGCACCACTCCTCCAGCGCCACAGTCCATTCCCTGGACCGGCGGAGATCGCAGATGTTCTGGCACTGCTCGATCACGGCGCAGTACACGATCCCCGCCACCACCGGGGACACCTCGTCGGACGTCACCCCGACCATCGCCTCGTCGAACGCGGACACCGCGTCGGCAACGTCCCCCAGCAGGACGAGCGAATGGCCGGTGCCCAGCACCCCGAGCGTCGTCAGATCCGGGTCGGCGAACCGGGTGCCCGCCTCCGTGATCGCACGGAAGATGTCGTGGGCGGCCTTGCCGTCGCCGGCGTCGATCCGTTGCAGTCCCTGCGGCACCAGCAGGTAGCCCCGCTCGGCGCAATCGACGCCCGCGGTGTCCAGCAGTCGCTGGGCCTTGCCCAGCCAGCCGCCGCCGCGCGCCTGCTCGCCCCGCATGATCAGGACGAACGAGAGCCAGAACGCGCACCGCGCGGAGCGCACCGGTCGACCCACGCGGGCCCACTCGTGCACCGCCCGTTCCCACCATTCGGTGCTGGCGTCGTCCTCACCGAGCAGGTAGGCGGCGGTGGCGACCAGTTCGAGGTCGTCACCGGACAGTGGGGTCTGCCGGTCGGCGCCCGACAGTCGTGCGTAGGTGTCGCGCCAGTCTCGTCGCTCGAAGGCCGCACGGCCCGTCCGGAGTTCCGACGTCGCGTCGGACATCACTGTCTCCTGCCGAAGATCTGCGCGCTGACCTGCTCGGATTTTCAGACTACCGCCGCACCGGGCCCGCCGGGAACGTCGAATATTCCTCGCAACCTGTCGGTGCCTCGAGTCACACTGGGGTTCACACGCCAACGGATGGGAACTTCTGATGGTCGATGCGATAACGGCAGAGGGTCTGGTCAAGAAGTACGGCAAGGTCACAGCGCTGGACGGGGTCGACCTCGCGGTCCCGTCGGGAACGGTGATGGCACTGCTCGGCCCGAACGGCGCAGGCAAGACGACGGCGGTGCGGGTCTTCACCACCCTTCTCGTCCCGGACGCCGGCCGGGCGGAGGTGGCCGGTCTCGACGTCGTCCACGATGCGCGGGTGCTCCGATCCCGGATCGGCGCGTCCGGGCAGTATGCGGCGGTCGACGAGTACCTCACCGGTTTCGAGAACCTCGAGATGGTCGGGCGGCTCTACCACCTCGGGGGCAAACGCAGCAAGGCGCGCGCCCGTGAACTGCTCGAACAGTTCGATCTGGTCGAGGCGGGAGATCGTCCCGTGAAGGGCTACTCGGGTGGCATGCGCCGGCGTCTCGACCTCGCGGGAGCGCTCGTGGCCGAGCCGGAAGTGTTGTTCCTGGACGAACCGACCACCGGGCTCGACCCCCGCGCCCGGCTGGCCCTCTGGGACGTCATCGACAATCTCGTCGCCAGGGGCACCACGCTTCTCCTGACCACCCAGTACATGGAAGAGGCCGAGCGCCTCGCCGACCAGATCGCGGTGATCGACCACGGTTCGGTCATCGCCCGCGGAACCGCCGACGAATTGAAGGACCGTGTGGGTGGTGAGCGCATCGAGCTGAGCGTCCGGGAGGGCATCGAGCTCTCCGTCGTGCGCGACGAACTGGCCCCGCTCGCCGCAGGCGACATTCTCGTCGAAGAAAACGTCCGCCGGGTGACGGTGCCGGTGACCGGCGGT
Source organism: Rhodococcus sp. A14 (assembly GCF_011603105.1). Taxonomy (NCBI): domain Bacteria; kingdom Bacillati; phylum Actinomycetota; class Actinomycetes; order Mycobacteriales; family Nocardiaceae; genus Rhodococcus; species Rhodococcus sp. A14. Next base: position 24,271 of record NZ_JAAOQS010000036.1, read on the forward strand.
GCGGACGCCCTCGTCGAGGCGCTGGGCCGCCTCTCCACTCGAGGAGTGAAGGTGTTCGACGTCGGCCTGCGCAGACCGACCCTGGACGACGTCTTCCTCACCCTGACCGGACACGAAGCCGAAGAGGAGCACATCTCATGAGCGCCCCACAGACGGCGTCCGTGCACACCGCACTCGCGGACGGGCTCACGATCGCCAAGCGCAACATGATCAAGATCAAGCGCGTCCCCGACCTCATCGTGTTCACCACGTTGTCACCGATCATGTTCGTGCTGCTGTTCGCGTACGTGTTCGGTAGTGCCATCCAGGTTCCCGGGATGTCCTACCGCGAATTCCTGATCGCCGGGATCTTCACGCAGACAGTCATCTTCGGGGCCACGTGGACGGGTCTCGGGATGGTCGAGGATCTGCAGAAGGGGATCATCGACCGGTTCCGGTCGCTGCCGATGGCCCCGTCCGCCGTGCTCCTCGGCCGCACCTCCACCGATGTCCTGATCAACATCGTCAGCCTCGTCGTGATGTCGCTGACCGGCCTGATCATCGGGTGGCGCATCCACTCGAGCCTCGGCGAAGCGCTGCTCGGCTACCTGCTCCTGCTGTTGTTCGCCTACGCGCTGTCCTGGGTGATGGCGGTGGTCGGCCTGTGGATCCGGACACCGGAGGTGTTCAACAACGCCAGCTTCATCGTCATTTTCCCGCTCTCGTTCATCGCGAACACGTTCGTCGAGACCACCAACCTGCCCGGACCGCTGAAGGTGATCGCGGAATGGAATCCGGTGTCCGCGGTGACGCAGGCCGTGCGGGAACTGTTCGGAAACACCAACCCGGCCATGACCGTTCCCGACGCGTGGCCGTTGCAGCACCCGATCATCGCCTCCCTGGCATGGTCGGCGGTGCTGCTGGTGATCTTCGTGCCGTTCGCGATCCGGCGGTACAAGAAGGCGGTCAGCCGCTGAAGGTGCCGGACCAACGGGACGCCCGTTGCGTCAGATCGAACGAGCGTCCGGTTCGTCCCGGGGGCTAGCGGAGTTCGCGCGGCGAATCGACGTCGCGGCCCGACCCCAGGTCGGAGCAGTCGACGGCCTCGGCGCCGTGTGCCCCGAGGTATTTCCGTGCACCGGAGTCCCCGGTGAGGCTGCGCCGCAACGGAAGCCAGTGGTCGCGGCCGATCAGCACGGGGTGACCCGGGCGTCCGGAGTAGTGGGCCTGACGGAGCGCCGAGCGGGCGTCGCCGGGCGGCACCGACGCCACCCGACGGACGGCGTCGACACCGAGGTCGGGGAGATCGACCAGGGTGATGACGACGGCATCGACGTCGTCGAACGTCGCCGCGACCTCCAGCCCCCGGCGCAGGGAGGCCGACAGCCCCGACTTCCAGTCTTCCGCGATCCCGACGGTGACGGGGACGCCGGCCGGCAGTAGGTCCTCTGCCTCGTCGGCGCTGGCCCCGAGCACCACGACGGTCGGCCCGCATCCGGCCTCCGACAGCACTCGCACGCCGCGCGCGAGCCACGGTTCTCCGTCCGCGCCGACGACGAGTGCCTTGGGCATGCCCATGCGCGAACCGGCCCCGGCGGCGAGCAGCACGCCCCCGATCGTCATCGTGGTCTCACCTGTCGTCGCAGCATGCGTTCAACTTACTTTTCCTTGGCGAAGTTCGCGTTGACGCGCTGGTAGAGGTAGTCCTCGGCGGTGATGTCGGGGTACTTGCCCGCGGGTCCGGAGATGACGACGTCGCGGTTGGCCTGGGCGAAGAACGCGAGGCTGTAGCGGGCGCCGTGGTCGCCGTCCGGTCCGGGGCTCTTGACGCGGTGGAAGTTGGACGGCAACCGGTCGTCGCTCCACCGCATCAGCATGTCGCCGATGTTGCAGGTGATCGCGTCCTCGGACGGCTCGATGGGCGTCCACTCCTGGGTGTCCATCTCCTTGCCCGGCAGCACCTGCAGACCGCCCTGGCCTTCTTGCTGGAACAGCAGGGTGAGGCAGTCGAAATCGGTGTGGGCGCCGGCGCGCCACAGGCCGAGGTCGCTCCGAAGGTGCTCCGGGATGGCGAAGTAGTGCAGCATCCGCAGGGTGCTCTGGTAGCTGTCCACCGACGGGTCATGGGCCTCGGCGAAGAAGTCGCGCTCGAACCCGAGCTTGTCGGCGAAGCACGACAGCAGTCGCATCGCCACGTCCCAACACTGCGCCTCGAACCCGAGCATCGTGTCGCGGAAACCGGCCAACTCCTCCTCGGTGGGCCACAGGTCGCCCATGTGCGGACGGGTGATCTGGTACGACTCCTTCTCATCCGGGACGCCGATGGACGGGCGCACCTGGGTTTTGCTCTCCCACCCGGAGTTGAAGCCCCTCTTCAGCGGGTACTGCGCCTTCACGGCCGAATCGAGGGCGAAGAACTGCTCGGACATCGCGAACGCCCTGCGCACGTCGGCGACGTCGATGCCGTGGTTGTAGACCTGGAAGAAGCCGACGTCGACCGCCGCGTTCCACAGCTGTTCGGTGATGTCCGAGCGTCGAGCATCGAAGTCCGAGAGGTCGATTCGTCGGATCTCGCGGTCGGTGGTCTCCGTCCCGAGCCCACCCATGCGGGATTCCTTGGCGAGTTCGTTCAGCGCGTGGCTGCCGGTCATCGTATCCCTCCATCCTCGATTACATGCAATCTTGCGTGTTTGACCCACTATTGCTCGCAAACGTGACGGGTGACGACTTCGATGTGACGTATGCGTTAAATGCATGAGCGGCACATAAGTAGAATCGACGGCCGGGCCTCTCGAAGAAATTACATGCAATCGATACCTCGCACCCCCGTCGGGGCGTGCACCGTAGACTGGCCGGTGGCCTCGATACGCCAACAGTCGGAACGGACGGACACATGGTGGATCCGAACAGAGTCGGCGAACCTGCCCGGCAGGAGTTCGCGCAGCAGTGGGGCGGCTCCGGCAGCGTCGTCGACATCGACGGTCCCGTCCACTGGGTCGAATACGGTGCCGACCCCGGATCGCTTCCGGTGGTCATGGTTCACGGCCTCGGCGGCTCGCATCTCAACTGGGTCCGGATCGCACCGGTCCTCGCGGAGCGCACCCGGGTGCTCACCGTGGATCTCCCCGGATTCGGGCTCAGTCCGTCCGGGCATCGCCGGACGGGGGTCGGCGCCAACGCCAAGGTGCTGCATCGCTTCCTCCGGGACGTCGTCGGTGGTCCCGTGATTTTGATGGGCAACTCGATGGGCGGCATGATCTCGCTGTTCGAGGCGGCGGCGCACCCCGAGACGGTTTCGGCGCTGGTTCTCGTCGACCCCGCACTCCCTGTCGCGCAACGGATCCCGGACCCCCGGATCGCCGCGCAGTTTGCGATGTACTTCACGCCGTTCGTGGGGGAGCGGTTCCTGCAGTACTCGAGCAGGAAGTTGACGGACCGGCAGTTGGTCGCGCGGATGATCGACCTGTGCTTCGCCGAGCCGAGCCGGGCGTCGGAAGATTCCCTCGACGCCGCAGCGGCTCTCGCGGGATACCGGCGCGGGCTGCCGTCCGAGGATGCTGCGTTCCTTCAGGCCAGCCGGTCGCTGATGCGGGTCCTGGCTCGCCCGCGCCGATACCTCGACACCATGCAGTCGATCGCGCAACCCGTTCTCCTGCTCCACGGCGACCGTGACCGGCTGGTTCCGGTCGCGGCGGCGCGCAAGGTGGCGACGGCAAACCCGCGGTGGGACAGCGTGATTCTCGCGAACGTGGGGCACACCCCGCAGCTCGAGGTTCCCGACACGATGCTCGACCACGTGCACGCGTGGGTCGACCGGCACGGACTGATCGACGCCTAGGCTTCGGCCGACCCGCCGGACCCGGCGATCGACTGCGCCAGCGCGCGGAACAGGTGGGTGAGTTCGGGTCTCGTCGCCGTTCCGCTCCGGACGACCCCGCACACCGGGATGCGCAGCCGGTCGTGCGCCTCGCGCAGGAAGCTCAGCCCGCGGCGGGGAGTCGCGTCGGCCGTGTCGGCGTACAGCACCGTCCACGACCGCGGGGTCGTGAGGACATCGAGGGTGGCGGTGTGGTCGCTGGGGATCGACGGTCCGAGCATGACCCGCTGCCCGACCTGCCGAAACGCGTCCTCGACGACGGTGTGGATCAGGATCTGACTGCTGCGTGGCGGGAGCAGCAGGGGGTACGGCGCCAGTTCGCTCAGGTCGACGGTCGAGACCCCCGCCAGCGGGTGTTTGCTCGACGTCACGATCACCAGGTCCTCGAGCCCGAATTCCACCGTTTCGAGCCCGGGCCGGTCGACGCCGCCGCGAATGAGCGCGAGATCGGCGTCCCCCGACGCGACCGCGGTCATCCGGTCGGTGAAGTCCTTGATGACGAATTCGATGTCGAGCTGCGGGAAGTCTTCGCGGACAGTGGATATCGCCTCGAGGCTCTGGGTTGCGAAGCTCATGCTCGCGCTGATGCGGAGCCGGTTGCGGGGATCGAGTCCCACCGACAGCGCGCGGGCCTCGAGGCCCATCATCTCGGCCGCGATGGGCATCAGCCGTTCGCCTGCCGCGGTCAGCCGCGTGGCGCGCGTCGACCGCTCCAGGAGGGTGGTGCCCAACTCGTGTTCGAGCTTCGCGATCTGGTGGCTGATCGCCGACTGGGAGATGAAGCAGCGTTGCGCCGCCCGCGAGAAACTGCCCTCCTCGCCGACCGCGAGGAAGTAGCGAAGCTGTCGGAACTCCATGACCTGAGGTTACGTCCTTCCGTGAAGACTTATGAGCAATCGAGATAACACAATTTCGATTTCCCCAGCTTACTGGCGATTAACAATGGCCGATCCCTAATGTGGAGCTCATACGCGGCGCTAAGTAGACGCCAGAAGCAGTAGGAGGTTTTCGGTGGATCGCACACAGGTCGTCATCGTGGGATCGGGATTCGGCGCCCTCGCGGCGGCGAAGAAGCTCGGCAAGGCAGGCACGCCGTTCGTGCTGATTTCCGAGACCACCGAGCATCTGTTCCAGCCCCTTCTGTACCAGGTCGCAACCGGTGTCATCTCGCCCGGCGAGATCGCCCCGTCCATCCGCGCGATCCTCGCCAAATACCCCAGCGGTGACGTCCGGCTCGGCCGCGTCGTCGACGTCGACCCGGACAAGAAGCAGGTCGTCTACGAGGCCGGCGGGGTGAGCCACACGATCGGTTACGACAGCCTGATCGCCGCGACGGGCGCCCGGCAGGCCTACTTCGGCCACGACGAGTTCGCCGAGGTCACGTACGCGCTCAAGACCGTCGCCGACGCCGACCGGCTGCGCCGCCAGATCGTCCGCTGCTTCGAGGAGGCGCACACCACCTCCGACCCGGAGCGTCGCCGCGACCTGCTGCACTTCATCGTGATCGGTGCCGGTCCGACCGGTGTCGAACTGGCAGGTCAGATCAAGGAACTGGCGGGCCGCTACTTCGAGAAGTCGCTCCGCGACATCACGTCCGAAGACGTCACCGTCACCCTCGTCGAGGGTGCGAACGAGACGCTGCCGGTCTTCGGCGGCAAGCTCAGCAAGTACACGCAGGACTCGCTGGAGAAGGCGGGTGTCGAGGTGGTGCTCGGCACGATGGTCACCGACATCGACGAACACGGTGCCACGCTGTCGTCGCCGAGCGCCGGTTTCGAGAAGCGCCTCACGGCCGACACGATCATCTGGTCGGCCGGCATCCAGGCCAACGACTTCGCCGCCGTGCTGGCGGACCGGACCGGCTGTGAGACCGGCCGCGGCGGGCGCCTGCTGGTCGACGAGGACCTCACGGTGGGCCGCTACGACGACGTCTTCGCAATCGGCGACATGGCCTCGCTGAACAACCTGCCCGCCCAGTCGCCGTTCGCGATGCAGGGTGGACGGCACGTCGCGGCCATCATCACCGGGAAACGCGCCCTCGGAACGCCGTTCACGTACCGCGACAAGGGCAGCATGGCGATCATCAACCGGTTCCGTGCGATCACCCGCGTCGGCAAGGTCGAGCTGACCGGTGTACTCGCCTGGTTCCTGTGGCTCGCCGTGCACCTCGTCTACCTGGTCGGATTCCGCAACCGGTACGTCGCGGTGATGTCGTGGTGCGGTTCGTTCCTCGGACACCGCCGCCCGCACTTCCACTACGCCCAGGAGATCGACCCCGCCGAACTGACCGAGCAGCGAGAGGGTGCCGCGGCCTAACATCGGTCGATGACCGTCACCAGCGCTGGAGTACTCCTGTATCGCACCGACGATGCGGGAGTGCTCCAGTTGTGGCTCGTGCACATGGGCGGCCCGTTCTGGGCGCGCAAGGACGAGGCCGCGTGGTCGATCCCCAAGGGGGAATACGCCGAGGGCGAGGATCCCTACGCGGCCGCGCTGCGCGAATTCGAGGAAGAGATCGGCGCGCCGCCGCCTGCCGTCGAGTACGAGTTACTCGGCGAATTCCGGCAGCCCTCACGCAAGCTGATCACCGTCTATGCGGCGGAGGTGAGCGAGGACGTCACGTTCGTCGAGAGCAACACGTTCGAGCTGGAGTGGCCGCCGCGGTCGGGGAAGTTTCAGCAGTTCCCCGAGGTCGACGACGCCCGCTGGTTCCCGGCGAGCGTCGCCGAGACGAAGCTGGTCAAGGGGCAGCGTCCGCTCATTAGAGCGTTGCGCGAGCGCCTCGCCCCGTGAGTACTTATTAACCGCGGGACGTTAATAAGTACTCACGGGCGCGGGAGCGCACGCCAGACGGCGGCCGGGGTCATCGGGATCCGACGAAGCCGGGCACCGGTGGCGTCCGCGATCGCGTTGGCCAGGGCGGGGGCGACCGGGTTGTACGGGGACTCGCTCATCGACTTGGCGCCGTGCGGGCCAAGTTCGTCGTAGGTGTCCGCGAAGTAGACCTCGGTGTCCGGCACGTCTACGAGCTGCGGGATGTGGTAATTCCGGAGCTGCGGGTTGAGCACCGTCCCGGCGCCGTCGAGGAGGATCTCCTCGTACAGTGCGCTGCCGATCGCCTGCGCGACACCGCCCTCGACCTGCCCACGGCACTGCTGCGGGTTGAGGACCGTGCCGGCATCCGCCGCCTGGATGGACTGCAGGATTCGGACCTCCCCGGTGACGGTGTCGACCGCCACCCGGAACGCGTGCACGTTGAAGACCACCGAGCGGGGGGTGCCGTCGTGCCTGCCCTCGGCGCGGATCGGTCCCTCGGGCACCAGCTTGTCGAGTTCGACGACCCGTCCGGCGACCTCGACCGCGTCGGGTGTCAGCGCGCAGTCGGCGTCCTCGGCGGCACCCGCGACGCGGCGGGCGACCTCGAACAGCTGTTCCCGCAATCGGGTTCCCGCAAGATGTACCGCCTTCCCCGCGACCACCGTGCCTGCCGAACCGAATGCGCCGGTGTCGTGCCCGGCGACGTCGGTGTCGGATTGCAGCACGGTGATCCGGTCGGCGGTGGTGCCCAGCGCGGACGCGGCGAGCTGGGCGTGCACGGTGGTGGTGCCGTTGCCGAACTCCGCGGTGCCCACCCGAAGTTCGTACCGGCCGCCCTCGACGAGGGTGCAGGACACGTCCGCGAAGTGCCCCCGCGGCGGAATGGTCGCGATCATGGACGCCGCCATGCCCTCACCGACCCGCCACTGCGGGCCGTCCGGCGGGCGCACGTCGTTGCCGCGGCGCAGTGCGGCCTCCGCCAGGTCGAGGCACTGGTCGAGTCCGTAGCTGCCGTATGTGAGGTCGCCGTGCTCCACCTCGAAGTCGACGAAGTCGTCACCCGGAACGACCACGTTGCGGCGGCGCAGTTCGAACGGATCGATGCCCAGCTGCGTCGCCAGCTGATCGAGCGCGGATTCCACCGCGAAGATGACCTGGCCCAGACCGTAGCCGCGGAAGGCCCCGGATGGCAGGTTGTTGGTGTAGACGGCCTGGGCGTCCACCCGCTTGTTCGGCGACCGGTACAGCGCAACGGATTCGCTGCAGCCGTGGAACATCACGCCCACCGAATGGTTTCCGTACGCCCCGGCGTCCGAGAGCACGTCGACGGCGAGCGCGGTCAGCTTTCCGTCGCCGTCGGCGCCGACCTTCACCGACACCCGCATGGGATGCCGGCACGGGGCGATCGTGAACTGGTCGGAGCGGGTGAACTCGTACTGCACCGGTCTGCCGGTGCGCAGAACGGCGAGAGCGACGAGATCCTCCACCAGCATTTCCTGCTTGGCGCCGAAGCCACCCCCGATGCGGGCGGTGAACACCCGGACCTGTGAGCGGTCGAGCGAGAACAGGTGGGCGAGTTCGTCGCGGACGAGGAAGGGCACCTGGGTACTGCTGCGGAGGGTGAGCCGCCCGTCGGAGTCGAGCCAGCCGATGGCCGAGTGGGTTTCGAGATGCGCGTGCTGCACGCGTTGCGTCTGCCACGTGCCCTCCACCACGGCACCCGTGTCCCGCGCCACCGCGAGTCCGCCGCCGAGGTCGCCGACTTCGCCGTGAACCTCGGCCACCAGGTTCCGGGACGGGTCCGCGATCCGGGAATCGGCGCCCTTGTCACCGTGCAGCAGGGGGGCACCGGGGCGGCGTGCCAGGTCGGGATCGAAGACCGGTTCCAGCACCTCGTACTCCACGTCGATCAGTTCCACTGCGCGCCGGGCGATGTCGACGGAATCCGCGACGACGGCCGCGACGCGCTGCCCCCGGAACCGGAGGATCGTGTCGAACACGTAGGTGTCGTCGGGGTCGTCGGTGCGGAACTCGTGGCGGGCCGTGGAGAAGGCGACGTCGGGACTGTCGCGGTGGGTGAGCACCGCGTGGACGCCGGGCAGCGTCTCCGCGGCGGACGTGTCGAGTCGGGTGATGCGGGCGTGCGCGTGCGGGCTGCCGAGGATCTGGAGGTGGGTCAGCCCCTCGACGGCCAGGTCGAGGGTGTAGGGCTCGGCGCCGCACACCACCCGGGCGGCGGCAGGCGCGGGAATGGAGCGGCCGAACGACTCACCGGCACTGTCTGATTCGGTGGTGCACACGCCGCCGACGGCGTCGCGAATGGCGCGATAGCCGGTGCAGCGGCACAGATTCCCCTTCAGTGAGCGCGGCAGGTCGGCGTGTTGTTCGGAGTCGAGCGCGGACGCGGTCACGACGATCCCGGGTGTGCAGAACCCGCACTGGAAGCCGGCCGCATCGACGAACTGCTGCTGCACGGGATGGAGTCGATCGGGACCGCCGAGACCGGCCGCCGTGGTCACCTCGCGGTTCTCGGCGCGATGAGCCGGCACCACACACGAGTGCACCGGAGCGCCGTCGAGCAGTACGGAACAGGCGCCGCAATCGCCGGCGTCGCAGCCCTTCTTGACCGCGAACCGCTGCTGTTCCCGCAGGAAGGTGCGCAGGCACTGACCGGGCCGTGGGTCGGCATCCACCGACTGTCCGTCGACCGTCAATTTCATTCCAGCTCCCTCCTGATCTCCTCGGCGAGCACTCCCGTGACGTGCCGACGCCAGTCCGCGGCGCCGTGCGCGTCGGTCAGGTAGTCGTCGGGGGAGATCCGTTCCGACAGAGACTCGCTCAACACGTCGGGGCCGGGAACGGCGGGGAAGCGGAGGACGAACGGGCGGACGGTCGACGCGGTGACGGTCAGCGCGAAACCGTCCGCGTCGACACGCCCGGCCAGCAGGGCGCCGGACCGTCCGAGCGGCGAGTACGCGATCTTGCGCAGCGACGTGCGGCCCCGCAATGCGGTGGCGGGAAGGTGGATGCTGCGGATCAGGTCACCGGCTCCGAGCACTGTGCGACCGGCATCGGTGACGAATCGGTCGACCGGGACTCGGCGTTCACCCCCGTCGGCGGTCCAGAGCAGGAGTTCGGCGTCGAGGGCGCAGCACAGCGTGATCATGGCCCCGGCCGGGAGCGCGAGGGCGAGGTTGCCGCCGACGGTCGCGGTGTGCCAGATCTTCCACGACGCGACGAGGGACTCGGCGCACGGCCGGAACAGGCTCGTCGCCGTCCACTCGGCGGGAAGCGGTGCGTTGCAGATATTCTCGATGGTGCAGGTCGCGGCGAGCTCGAGTCCGTCGTCATGGACGGTGATCGCAGGCCAGTCGAGGGTGGTCAGGTCCACCAGCCGGGTGATCGTCGGCTGCGGTTCCGAGTACAGCCAGGTGCCGCCCGCCAGGAACGCCGCTCCGGGTTCCGGGGCGGGCAGGTCGTCACGGCTGCGTGGGGCCGAGAGCTCCGTCACGAACGACAGATCCATCGACTCACCCCGCCTTGCGCACCAGAGCCCGGTGGGCCTGCTCGACCTCCGCGGCGACGTTCTCCTCGTTCACGGTGATCACTCTCCCACGCTCGACGACCGCTCGCCCGTTCACCAGAAGCAACTCGAGCGGCGGTGTGACTCCGAGCACCAGCGCGGCCACCGGATCGGTGATGCCGGAATGTGCGAGGGTGTCGACCCGCCACAGTGCGAGATCGGCCAGTTTGCCGGGCTCGAGGGAGCCCAGTTCGTCCTCCCTGCCCAGGACCCGGGCCCCGCCGCGCGTGGCGAGTTCGAGGGCGGTGCGCACCGTCATCTCGCCCGGGCCGCCGCGGGCCCGCGCGAACAGCACGGCGTGCCGGGCCTCCTCGAGCATGTTGCATGCCTCGTTGCTGGCGGCGCCGTCGACGCCGAGCCCCAGCGGAACCCCCGCCACGTGGAGGTCCTTGGCGCGGGCGATCCCGGCGCCGAGGCGCGCATTGGACGTGGGGCAGTGGGCTGCCCCGGTTCCGGTGCCCGCCATCGCTGCGATCGCGACGTCGTCCAGGTGGACGGCATGCGCGTACCAGACGTCGGGGCCCACCCAGCCGAGTTGCTCCATATATTGCACCGGGGTGCAGCCGAACCGCTCGTGGCAGAAGTCGTGCTCGTCAAGGGTTTCCGCGAGATGGGTGTGAAGCCGCACGCCTGCGGAACGGGCGAGGGCCGCGGCCTCTGTCAGGAGGTCGCCGGTGACGGAGAACGGGGAGCAGGGCGCCACCGCGATCCTCAGCATCGAGTCGGGAGCCGGGTCGTGCCAGCGGTCGATGACGTCCTGGGTGCCCTTCAGGACGTCCTCGAGACGCTCCACCACCGAATCCGGTGGCAGTCCGCCCTGACTGTGGCCGAGGTCCATCGACCCTCGGCTGGGGTGGAACCGGAGCCCGACGGTCTGCGCTGCCTCGATCTCGGCGCCGAAGACGTCGCCGCCGTCGCGCGGCACGACGTAGTGGTGGTCCGTCGTGGTCGTGCATCCGTGCTTCGCCAGCCAGGCGAGACCTCCGGTGGCCGCGGTCCGGACGGCGTCGGCGTCGATGCCCGCCCAGATCGGGTACAGGGTGGTCAGCCAGCCGAACAGGGTGTCGTCGGCGGCGAGCCCGCGGGTGATCCACTGGTACAGGTGATGGTGCGTGTTCACCAGCCCGGGGGTGAGCAGGCAACCCCGTCCGTCGACCACCCGAGCGCCGTCGATCACCGGCGCGGGACCGGCACCGACGTCGACGATGCGGTTGCCCCGCACGACGACGTAACCGTCCGGGTACTCGGTGCCCGCCACGTCGACGGTGGCGACGTGCGCACCGGAGACGACGACGGTGGCCGGGCCGGCGGACATCAGCTGAGCCAACCCGCGTACGCCGCCCACGCGGGTCCGGCGTCCGGAGCGTCGGACCGCTGCACCGTCGCCTGGATCAGGCCGTACGGGCGGTCGGCGGCGTGGAATACCTCGTTGTCGTTCTCCACCCCGAAGCGGGCGAGATCGTGGGCGAAGTGGTGCTTGTTGGGCGCGGACAGGCGCACTTCCGCGAGCACGGGGTAGCGCTCGAGGATCGCCTTGCCGATCTCGTACAGCGTCTGCTGCAGGGCGAGCGAGTGGACGGTCGCGAACGTCGCGACGATCTGCTCCTTGATGCCGGCGTAGACACCGTTCCAGTCGACGTCGGTGGTGACGAACCGCCATTGCACGACAAGCGAAGTCGCCATCACCCGGTCGTGGGTCTCCTCGAGAATCGTGTACTCGTCCTTCAGGAATCCGAAGAACTCGCTGCCCGTGGACTTGAGGATCACCAGATCCTTCAGCCCGCCGACCACCCACGTACCGTCGGCGTCGACGGTGATCGCCGCGGTGCGCACCTCCTCACCCTTGCGCACCCAGGTGTGGTCGTGCTCCGCTCCGTCGACCACCGCGCGCTGCCAGGCGTACTCCTCGATCTCGATGCGGGCGCCCTCGACCGGGGCCACGTCGTCCACGAAATGTCGTGCCAGCGTCAGCCCGTACTCCTCGATGGAGTCGAGGCCCTTCTCCTTCGCGTAGGAGTACGCCGTCTGCTTCTGGGTGTCGGTGGGCAGCACCGAACTCTGGTCGCCGGCGAGATGCGCCGCCGAGAAGTCGCCGCGCAGGCAGGTCGACACGCTCACGTCCCGGATCTCGTGCCGGGGGGTGTCGCGGTAGATCCGCACGATGCGGTTCTCGGCTTTGCCGTACTGGTTGTCGCCCAGGACGATGGCGCCGGTGAGGTCGGTCATTGTTCAGCTCCCGCGGTAGGTGGAATAGGCGAAGGGGGACAACAGCAACGGGACGTGGTAACCGCGCTGCGGGTCGTCGAGGACGAACGTGACGCACACCTCCGGGTAGAACGTCTCCTGGCCGCGGGCGGCGAAGTACTCGCCGGTCTCGAAGACCAGCGAATAGGTGGCCGCAATGAGACCCTCCGGCGCGATCTCGGCGATGCGGCCGTCCGCATCGGTCGCCGCGCTCGCGATGACGTCGCCCTCAGATGACAGCAGACGGACGTGCATCCCGGCCGCGGGTGTGCCGTCGGTGGCGTCGAGCACGTGGGTGCTGAGGATCTTGGACATCAGTGTGCCGTGTCTCCGATCTCGCCGAGAAGGCGTTCGAGGCGTATCCGGTTGATGGCGGCCAGTTCGGTCCGCAGGATTTTGCGCTCCGTGGCGCTGTCGTTGCCGAGGCGGTCGCGCAGCACGTCCAGCAGTTCGTGCGCCGACCGACCGGACGCGCACACCAGGTAGACGTGCCCGAACTTCTGCTCGTACTCCTCGTTCCCGGCCCGCAGGCGCGCGCGGACGTCGTCGTCGGCGGCGGCGACCGCCGACTGTTCGCGAGCGGACGACGGGTTGTCCGCCCGGTCGCCGATCCTCGGGTGGCCGGCCAGGGCCGCGTCGATCTCGGACTCCGTCAGGTCGCCGAGCACGTTTTCGGCGGCGGTGTACACCGCGTCGGCGGACGGAAACGGACGGCCGACGGCCATCCGCTGCGCCCACACCGTCGATGAGCAGCACTGCACGAGCAGATCGACGGCCCGCGCGTCGCTCAGTGCGTTGAACGCGATCAGGCCGGGCGGTTCGGTCATGAGGGCTCCTCTCTCGTGCGCCTTTTCGGTACCTCTGGCTACCACTATGGCGCACCGGTGGCGGTCAATTCGGCGATAAGCCCTGCTTCGTCGACCCTGGTGCTGTGTCCGTCCCGGATCAGGACTTCGCCGTCGACCAGCACGGTGTCGACGATCTGCCGGCTCCCGGTGGTCAACAGTGTCGCGCCCGGGTCGCGGACGGGCAGGCAACCGAAGTCGCGCTCGAAGCGGATCAGGGTCAGGTCGGCCGTGCCGCCGACGGCCACACCGTTCGGGCGGGACGCGAAACCGAGATTCTCGTTCGCGCCGTTCGTCGCGAGGTCCATCATGGCGTCGAATCCGAACAGGTCGGCCGTCTTGCGATGCGCCCGCTGCACGTAGGCGCCCATGCGCAGCGTTTCGAGCATGTCCTGGGTGTCGTTGCTGGCGGCGCCGTCGACGCCGAGCCCGACCGCGATGCCCGCCTCGAGCATCTCCGGGACGGGGGCGACGCCGCTGCCGAGACGCATGTTGCTCATCGGGTTGTACGAGACGGCCACACCGCGGCGGGCCAGCACCGCGCGCCCGTGGGCGTCGAGTTCGCAGCAGTGCACAGCGAGCAACCGGTCCCACAGGAACCCGTTCGTGTCGAGGTAGTCGACCGCGCCCGCGCCGACGTGTTCGCGGCACATCACGTCGTCGGTGGGGGTCTCCAGCAGGTGGATCGACACGGTCATGTCGCGTTCGCCCGCGAACTGCCGCACCGCCGCCATCCCCTCCGGTGTCAGCGACCGGGGGTTGGGGACGGCCAGACCGACCGTGACGCGTGTGCCGTCGGCCTGCTTGACCAGCTGGTCGGTGTGCTCGAGCACCCCGGGCAGCGGCTGCAGGAGGCGCGGGTCGACGCCCCACTTGCGCGTTGTGTCCGCGCGGTCCGCCACTCCGCGGCCGAGGAGTGCCCGCACGCCGGTGTCTTCCAGGGCGCGCAGCACCGCGTCGTGCACGTCCGGAGACGGATGCGGCCACATGTGCTCGACCAGCGTCGTGGTGCCGCTGCGCAGGGCGTCGAGGCTCGCGGCGACCGCGGCCAGGTAGGCCCGATCCGGGGTGATGACCGCGGATTCCGCACCCACGGTCTGCAGCCAGCTGAGCAGCGGCTGCCCCTCGCCGATGCCACGCATCAACGACTGCTGCAGGTGGGTGTGGGTGTTGACGAATCCGGGGATCAGGTACGCCCCGGCACCGTCGACCGCCGTGGCCCCCGACGGTGCCGGAGCGGTCGGGCGGATCTCGGTGATCAGACCGTCGGCGATCAGGACGTCGCGGTGCGGCAGCCAGCGGCCCTTCGCGTAGACGGTGACATCGGAAATCAGATCGGGATGCATCCGCATCCTCCATGGGTTCTCGGGAGTGCGGCTGGTTCGCGCCCGCCGGACACGGGTAGGTCTCGGGCCGACGCAGGCGCAGAAGTCGACGAGTGCCGCGAGCAGGGCCTCGCGCGCCGACAGTTGCGGGGCGTGATCGCTGTCCAACGTCACCACCCGCGCGCCCGGCACCCGGTCCTGCATCGCACGCTGCGTCACGAGCGGCACCGAACGGTCGAGCGTCGCCTCCACGTACAGGCGGGGGACGGAGCCGAACCGCTCCGGCGTCCACACCGGGGCCATGAGACGTGCAGTCTCGAGTTGCGGCAGCAGCTTTCGAGCAGCAGTGATCGCATCACCGGCCGACGATTCGTGAAAGAACACGGCGGCCGCGGCTTCCGGCGGCACGATGGTCCCGGATCCGTCGGGGGTCGACTGCAGCCAGGCCGAGATCCCGACCGGTTCCGGTAGGCGCAGGTCTGCGCAGAGGTCGCCGAAGTTGCTTCCCGACGGCAGCATCATTCCGGCGACGTACGCCACACCCGAGATCCGGTGCGGAAGGCGCTCGGCCACCTGGGTGGTCACGATGCCGCCTCCGGAGTGACCGACCACGAACACGGGCCCGTCCAGCGAAACGATGTGCGCCACGACGACATCCGTCACTGCGTCCAGATCGGTTCGCGCACCGTCCGGCCAGTTTCCCACGCCGGGAAGGTCGAGTGCGTGCGGCTCGTACCCGCTGTCGCGCAACGGCTCCAGAATTGTGTCCCACACCCAGCTGCCCGCCCAGGCGCCGTGGATCAATACGACGTGCCCACGGGTCACCGGGCGGCCGCCCGGTCCGCCGCGGCGAGGACCCGCTCGGCCTCCCGTCCCGCGGCCGTGTTCTTCTTGCCGTGACGCGAACCCGCCAGTTTCGCCTTGATGTGCTCACGGACCGTCACCGGTGCGTATCCGTCGTCGGAGTGTTCGCACAGTCCCGGCAGGGTCGCGATCACCGCGTCGACGTTGCCGTCGTGGAAGAACGCCGCCGATCGCCGGCGCTTGATCGTTCCGTCGACGACGGGCGGAGTCACCCGGTGCAGCGTCGACATCCACCGGTCGTTCGTGAGCCGGGCGGTGAGGTCGCCCAGGTTGACGAGCAGTGCGCCCTCCGCGGGGCTCACATCGTGCCAGCGCTCGTCGCGCCCGAGCACCTGCAGGCCTGCCACGCGATCGGCCCACAGCACGGTGACCAGTCCGAAGTCGGTGTGCTCACCCATGCCGGTCAGCTCGCCGTCGAGGGTGACGCCGCCCTCCGGCAGCGCGTAGTTGTTCATGCGGAGGACGTCGATGGAATGGTCGGTCAGGGCGGTGAAGAAGCCCGGATCGAGCCCGAGGGCGTCGGCGAAGATCCGTGTCAGGGTGCGGGCGACGCGCTCGCCGTGCGCGTAGTAGGCCTGCACGCTGTCCGTGAAGGAGGGCACCTCCGGCCACACGTTCAGTCCGTAGTCGTCCTCGGACAGGTCCAGCTCCGGGAACGACCGGGCCTCCGTTCCGACGTTGTAGGCCTCGAAGAAGTCGTTCATCCGGGTGGCCGATTCGACGCCCAGGCTGAGGCTGAGCGACTCGCTCTTCGGCGGACTGTACCCGCGGTTGGCGCCCTCCACGCGATACGTCTTCTTCGTCTCCAGGGGCAGCGCGAAGAAGTCGTCGACGGCGCCGGCGAGTCCCTCGATCACCGGTTCGGGGATGCCGTGACCGAGGATCTGGATGAATCCGACAGTGGCGCAGGCCGAGTCGATTTCGCGCGCCACCCGGGCGCGTTCCGTGTCGGACCCGCCGGTCACGTACGGGGAGATGTCGATGACGTGGACGTCGAACGGCTCAGGCACGGGCGGCAACATGCGGCTCCTCGGAGGTCGGGGGAACGGGGTCGGTTGCGATGACGGGTGCGGAGGCGGCGCGGGCGGCGGCGCCGATCCGGGTGTGGTTGAACAGCAGGTTCAGGGAGAACGCGGAGATGGCGGCGAGTGTGATGCCGCTGCCGAGCAGGATCTGGGCGGACGAGTTGAAGTGCTCGAACATGCCCTCGGCGAACTCGGGGAGCAGGCCGATGCCCACCGACACCGCGACGATGGTGGTGTTGATCCGGTCGCTGAGATCCACCTTGCGGAGCGTGTTCATCCCCACCACCGCGACCGTCGAGAACAGGATGATGCCGACACCGCCGACGACCGGCGCGGGCAGGGCCGCGACGACGGTACCCATCTTCGGGATCAGTCCGAGGACGATCAGGATCGCACCGCTGGTGGCCGTCACGTACCGGCTGTGGACGCGGGTGGTGGCGACGGCTCCGACGTTCTGCGTGAAGATCGTGTCGACGAACGCGTTGAAGATGCCGCCGAGTACGCCGGACAGTGCATCGCCGACGAGGCCGCGGGCCACGTCGCCCTTGGCGAGGGGCTTTCCGGTGATCTCGCCGAGAGCCAGCATGCTCGCCGTCGACTCCGCGAACACCACGGCCATCACGATGCTCATCGCCACCACCGCCGTGATCGGGAACTCCGGTGCCCCGAAGTGGAACGGAGCGGTGATGCCGAACCAGGGGCTGCCGGAGACGCCGCCCAGGTCGATCAGGCCCATCGGAATCGCGACGAGCGTGCCGATCGCGAGGGCGAGGAGCACGCCGAGCTGGGTCCAGATCCCGCGGCCGAGGCAGAGGAAGGCGATCGCGACGAGCACGACCACACCGGCGAGCATGATGTTGCCGGGATCCGCGAAACCGTCTGCCGTCGGATCGTTTCCGACGATGAGGCCGGCGGCGACGCCGATCAGGGAGATGCCGACGACGGTGAGGACGACCCCGGTGACCAGCGGTGGGAAGAACCGGATCAGCCGCGCGAAGGGTACGGCGAGGGCGAGTCCGACGAGGCCGCCTGCGAGCATCGAGCCGTACACCGCCTGAAGCCCGTATTCCTTGGCGATGAGGATCATCGGAGTCAGCCCGGCGAACGTGGCACCACAGACGATCGGTAACCGTGCGCCGGCCAGCTTACCCACCCCGAGGCTCTGGATCATCGTGATGATGCCGGCGATCAGAAGGTCGGCGCTGATCAGCAACGCGACGGTGGACTTGTCGAGTCCTACTGCGGCACCGAAGACCAACGGGACGGTGATGCAGCCGGTGTACATGATGAGCACGTGCTGCAGACCGAAGGCCGCTTGCCGCACCAAGGGCAGGCGCTGGTCGACTGCGTGGAAGGACATGGGTCGATCTCCGTCCGAGTGAAGGGAGCGTTCGAGTTCACGTTCTATTGAGCACGCCAATCTTTTCTCAGCAGGGTCAATTTCGTTTCGTCCGTGTTATCAGTCGCGGTTTCCGCGAAACACGGTGCTAGCGTTCGCCTCATGGACGAGGATCAACGCACGCTGGCCGTCGCCATCGGCACGGCGATCAGGTCGGCCCGGCGTGACGCGGGACTGACCCTGCGCGACGTGGCGGCCAAAACGGGACTGTCGCAGCCGTTCCTGAGTCAGGCGGAGAACGGCCACTCGGTGCCGAGCGTCATGAATCTGCACCGGGTGGCCCGGGTGCTGGGAACCACGGCGCACGCCCTGCTCGAACAGGGTGCGCGCACGCCCACCAGCCTCGTGCGCGGCCGGGAGGGCAGGCGATTCGCGTTGTCGGACGGCGCCGTGCTGCGGTTCTGCTCCACGGGCGTGCGCGCGATGGAGCCGAACGAAGTGACGGCGCAACCGGGTTCGCAGGCCGGCGAACACACCGAACACGCAGGCGAGGAGTTCATCTACATCATCGACGGCAGCATTCGGGTGGAGGTCGGCGTCGAGGAGAGTTACGTGCTCGACCGGGGAGACACGCTGTACTACCCGGCCACCGTGCCGCACCGGTGGTTCAACGACGCCGCGGAACCGGCGCGGTTCCTCATCACGAGCACCCCGCCGTCCTTCTGACCGTCAGCGGCCGAAACCCTCCAGCAGTCCGGTGTACTTCTTGGGCAGGGGAGCCGCGAATTCTCCGTGCGCGCCGGTCCGCAATCCGAGCGTCACGAGGGACTGCACCATGAGGGTGGCCGCCGCCACGCCGTCGACGACCGGCACCCCGAGTTCCGCCGAGATGACGGCGCACAGGTCCGCCATGCCCGCGCACCCCAGCACGATCGCGTCCGAACCGTCCTCGTCGAGGGCGACCCGGCAGGCCTCGGTGATCACCTTCACCGCATCCGGGTCGCGGTCGAGGTCGAGCACGGCGATCTCGCACGCGTGCACCCCGAGGCAGAACCGTTGCATGCCATACCGTTCGGCCAGTTCCCAGGCCCGGCCCTGGGTACGTTCCAGGGTCGTGACGACGCTGAAGCCACGGCCGAGGAAGCTCGCGGCGTGCATGGCCGCCTCGGCGATCCCGAGCACGGGCCCGGAGGCCAGTTCGCGTGCCGCGTCGAGGCCCGGGTCGCCGAAGCAGGCGATCACGTAGCCGTCCACCCCGGCCTCCTCGCCGCGCGCGATCTCCTCGAGAAGCCCGGGGACACTGAGTGCTTCGTCGTAGTGACTCTCGATCGAAGCGGGACCCATCTGCGGGCTCACCGCCTCGACGAGCGTCCCCGGCCCCGCGACGGAGCGGGCGCAGTCGCCGATCTTGTCGGTCATCGACTGGGTGGTGTTGGGATTGATGATCTTGATGTGCACGTTCGTCGACCTATGCTTCGATCGGGGCTGTGCGATGGGCACGACGGGCACCGGCGGACAATCCGAGGTAGCAGACGAATCCGACACCCATGCCCAGGAACCACGAGTACTGGGCCGCACCCGCCATGCCCCATACGTCGAGTCCGAACGGCTGGGCCTTGAGGATCACGGGAATCATCGCGACCAGGGCGCCGACGACGGTGGAGATGATCGCAGCGGGGTTGTAACCCTTCTTGTACCAGTATGTTCCGCCCTCGGACATGGTGAACATGTCGTCCAGGATCACTCGCTGCCTGCGCACCAGGTAGTAGTCCGCGATGAGGATTCCGAACAGCGGTCCGATGAACGCCCCCAGCGTCTCGAGCGTGTAGTGGATCACCTCGGGATTGTTGTACAGGTTCCACGGTGTGATCAGGACGGATCCGACGGCGGCGATCATTCCGCCCGTACGCCAGCTGATGCGCTGCGGGCTGACGTGCGAGAAGTCGAATGCCGGGGAGACGAAGTTGGCGACGATGTTGATACCGATGGTGGCGACGATGAAGGTGAGGAGGCCGAGGACGACGGCGAACAGGTTGTCCATCTGCGCGACCGTCTCGACGGGGTCGGTGATCAGGCGGCCGTACACGGGCAGGGTCGCGGAGGCGGTGACGACGGTGAGGATCGAGAAGAACAGGAAGTTCACCGGGAGGCCGAGGAAGTTGCCGCGTTTGACCGCGCCGAACGTCTTGCCGTACCGGGAGAAGTCGCCGAAGTTGAGCATCGGGCCCGAGAAGTACGACACGACAAGGGCGATCGCGCCCAGCACCACGGGCACAGCCGACCAGCCGGTGTAGTTCACCTCGCCGAGGTTCAGGCTGATGTTCGACCATCCGGCCTCGCTGATCAGGTAGATCGCGAGCATCAGCATCACCACGTAGACCGCGGGGCCGCAGAAGTCGATGAACTTGCGGATGCTCTCCATGCCACGCCAGAAGACCAGCGCCTGCAGCACCCACATCGTCATGAACCCGGCCCAGCCGAGCGCCGACAGTCCGAGGAATCCGTGCTCGTGCACGTCCGCCCAGGGCGCCAGACCCGGCCAGATCTTCAGGCCGAGGATCACGAACGCGTGCGACGCCAGGTACGTCTGGATTCCGTACCAGGCCACCGCGATGAGGCCGCGGATGATGGCCGGGACGTTGGCGCCGAGAACACCGAAGGCGCTGCGGCACATGACCGGGTAGGGGACGCCGGTGACCTGGCTGGGTTTGGCCACCAGGTTCGCGAACACGTTGACGATCGCGATGCCGACCACCAGCGCGACGAGGACCTGCCAGCTGGTCAGTCCGAGCGCGAACAGGCTGCCCGCGGTGACGTAGCCGCCGACGCTGTGCACGTCGGACATCCAGAACGCGAAGATGTTGTACGACGACCACGACTGCGTCTTCAGCGGCGCGAGATCGTCGTTGGTGAGTCTCGGGTGATAGCCGGGCTTGATCAACCCGGCGCCGGCCAGGTGTGCACCGGGGACGGTTTCCCCCTCGTTGGAGGGTGCTGTCTGAGTCATCGTTTCGCTCCCTGGTGCAGTACGGACACGACTGCGTCGACGTAAGGGTGCCTCGGTGAAAAGCACACCACCGAAGTGCTGGGAGCAAAAGTAGTTTTCGGATATTTCCTGGTTGTGACGGCGAAGATATATTCTCGCCGGCGCACGGTCCGAGCCGAGAATATATCTTGCCGGACGGCCTACCCGGGCGTGTCCCGGAAGATTCCGGTGTCCGTGGGGAGGGCGGCGATCACCGTGTCGAGTTGTTCGTTGTGCCGGTCGGTGGCCGCCTTCAACGCCGCGGCGTCGCGGGCGAGGAACGCCGCCAGCATGTCCCGGTGCCCGAGGTGAAGTTGCAGCCGCGCCGGCGTCCCCACCTGCGACATCGGCTGCACGGGCTCGGTGATGTTCCACGCCGACTCGAACATGTGCAGCAGTCGCTGCATCCGGCACGGCGATGCCAGGGCGAGGTGGAAGTTGCGGCTCTCCCGGTGGTACGCGGTCAGGTCGTCCTCGAGAACCGAGCGGTCGAGTGCCGCGTACGTGGCCCTGGCCCGTGCGTCGTCGGCCTCGTCGGCGAGGGTGATCGCCACGGAGTGCGCCGCCGACTCGAGGACACCCCGCACCAGGTAGAGCTCCTCGAGTTCGTCGACGGTCAGCCGGGCGACCGTGTACCCGGCGTTGGCCCGGTGGTCGACGAGCCCCTCGCCGATCAGCGTCTTCAGCGACTCCCGGATCGGGATGCGGCTGACGCCGAAGTGCTCGGCCACCTCGTCCACCGGGATCGGGGTGCCCGGCGGGGCCCCGCCGCTGAGGATCACCCGGCGCAACTCCTCCAGGATCACGGTCTGCGAGCTGCCGGGATCCCGGTTGGCCAGGTTCGTGACCAGCACCGATGGTCGTCGCGGGGGCATCGGGTCGTCCTCAGGCGGGGTGTACGGCGCGCCAGTGGCGGGCGATGTCGATGCGCCGGGCGACCCACACGTCGTCGTGGGACTGCACGTGATCGAGGAACCGCTCCAGCGCCGCGGTGCGGGCGGGCCGTCCGACGATGCGGCAGTGCAGACCCACGGACAGCATCTTCGGCGCCCCGGCCGTTCCCTCCGCGTACAGGACGTCGAAGGCGTCCCGCAGGTGCGCGAAGAACTGCTCGCCGCTCGGGAAACCGCCGGGCGACGCGAACCGCATGTCGTTGGTGTCGAGGGTGTACGGCACCACCAGGTGGTCGACGAGGCCCTGTCCGGGGGCGTCGACCTTCACCCAGTAGGGGAGGTCGTCGGCGTACGAATCGGAGTCGTACTCGAAGCCGCCGTGCTCGACGACCAGCTGCCGGGTGAGCGGGGAGTCGCGGCCGGTGTACCAGCCGAGCGGGGCCTCGCCGGTGAGGTCGCGCAGGATCTCCACCGCCTCGGCCAGGTCCTTGCGTTCGGTGTCCTCGTCGGAGAGCTGGTACGACTTCCACCACAGACCGTGGCAGGCGATCTCGTGACCGAGTTCGCGAAAGGCGCTGACGGCCTCCGGGTTCCGCTGCATCGCCTTGGCGACCGCGAAGATCGTGAGCGGTAGCCCTCGTCGCTCGAAGGCCCGGAGCACGCGCCACAGTCCGGCGCGGGATCCGTATTCGTAGATCGATTCCATGCTCATGTGCCGGTTCGGGAACGGTTGGGCCCCGACCATCTCGGACAGGAACGTCTCCGATGCCTCGTCGCCGTGGAGCACGTTGTTCTCGGCGCCCTCCTCGTAGTTGAGGACGAACTGGACGGCGATCTTCGCGCCGCCCGGCCACTGCGGATCGGGTGGGTGCTGCCCGTATCCGACCAGGTCACGGGGGTAGCTGGAGTCGAAAGCGTGGGTCATGATTCCAAGCCTGCCCGACCCGCCTCGGTCAGGGAACCCCACAGGCGCAACCGCGCCGTGCCGCCGTCCCGGTCGCGGACGCTCGCCCCGCCCGGCGGCGGACTGTGGAAGCTGGGCGCGGTCAAGGTGTTCGGGGTCACGGGTGCGGCTACCTCCTGATCGGGCGTGCGGCAAGTGTAGGGCGTCGACGGGGGTGCTGCGGGCGGTCCTCGTGCGCGGGAAGGTGCTCAGCTCCCCGGAACCACCGCCCGGGTGAGGAGGTCGCGCAGTGTGCCCCCCGTGCATCCGGGGGCCTGCGCGCGGACCGCGTCCTCGTCGAACGCGCCGCACGCCAGTCCCCGCAGGATCACCGTCGCGAGCGCCTGGGCGGTGGCCGGTTCGTCCATCACCCCGCCGCCCTGGCGGTCGAGGTAGGCCTGCACCCGGGTGGCGGCGGCGGGCAGCGCGGCGCGGTAGAAGTCGAACGTCGCGAGCCAGCGGGTGATCAGATGCCCGGGATGCATGTCCCACCCCTGGTAGTACCCGCGTTCGAGCGAACGGGTGACGAGCCGGTAGTGCCGGGCCAGCGCGGCGTGGATCTCCTCGTCGCTGCCCTGCGGGATGACCTGGGTGGATCCGTCGCACACCCACACCCCGGTCTGGGCCGCCGCCACCAGCATCACGGACTTGGCGTGGTCGGCCGCCGGATGCTCGAGCGACTGGAACCGTGACGCGATTCCGCAGGCCGCGCTGTAGTCGTAAGTGCCGTAGTGCAATCCGGTGCAGCGTCCGTCCGCGAGGTGGATGGCCTTCGCGACGGTCACGGTGCCGTCCGGTCCGAGCACGGCCTGGGGGCTCTCGATCTGCAACTCGAAGCGCAGCGACCTGTCGGGGAGCCCGTACGCGCGCTCGAGTTCCTCGCACAACGCGACGACGGCGGTGACCTGCTGGGCCGCACGCAGTTTCGGCACCGTGAACACGAAGCCGTCGGGAACCCCACCCGCGCCTTCGAGGGCGAGTTCGAGCGTCCGGATCCCGCGGCGGCGCTCGTGCGGGGCCAGGCCCTTCGCGCGGATGCCCAGCGACCGCGGGCCGGACGGGTCCGAGGAGAGCAGTCGCAGCGTGCGTCCCGCCTCCAGCGCGGCAGCGTCCTCGACGTCGTCGCTCCGCCAGCCGAAGCCGTCCTCGAAATCGATCCGCAGATCCATGATCGGACGGTGCTCGAGCATCGCGCGGACGTCGGGAAGCGCACCGGTCGTTCCGATTTCGGACAGCGCCTCCGTGTGCCTGTCCAGCAGTTCGACAGCCTGCTCACCCCACACCCTCGGGGTGTCGGGTCCGGCGTCCGCCGCACTCACGTAGACGGTGTGGACGGGCTGCGGTTGCCGCCGATCACCCGGAAAGGCGTCCGCAAGGTCGGTGTCGACGGGGTCGAGGAGTGCGTCGACGCGGTCGAAACCGCTGTCCGGAAGACGGCTGAGGTACTGGGGGTTCACGCCACGATCTTGGCAGAAACGCGGGATTCTCGTCGTCCACACCCCGCCGGGTGGTCTTCGTTCAGGCCGTCGCACCGCGCAGATACGACTCGACGGCGCGGGCCAGCTGCCGCACGCTGCGATCGGTCCCTGGCTCGATGCCGTCGAGTGACCGGGCTCCCACGAAACGGTCGAAGACCAGGCCTTCGACGACGCTGACGAAGTCCGCGCCCGCGTTCTCGGGGTCGGCGACGCCGAGGGCGTCGAACAATTCGGTGGCGCGGGCACGGGAGAACA
Source organism: Rhodococcus sp. A14 (assembly GCF_011603105.1). NCBI lineage: Bacteria > Bacillati > Actinomycetota > Actinomycetes > Mycobacteriales > Nocardiaceae > Rhodococcus > Rhodococcus sp. A14. The sequence continues at coordinate 48,763 of NZ_JAAOQS010000036.1, forward strand.
GGCACGTCGCGAGGAGTGCGTGCAGGTCGGCGTCACCGGACAGTTCGACGGACAGCGCGTGCCGCGCAACGACGTCGTCGTGACGGGTGTGCAGCAGCCGGTCCAGCGACCGGGCCACGCCCTCGGCGACGGAGGCGAGGTCGAGTGGCGGGGCCGCCGTGGTCGCGAATTCCTGCCGCGAGCGGTCGGCGAGCCGGCGCACGGCGGATTCGATCAGGGCTCGCCGGGTGCGGAAGTAGTAGGACGTGGACCCGCCCGGGAGATCCAGTGCACGGTCGACGGCCCGATGCGTCAGCGCGCGCATGCCCTCCCGCGCGATGATCGTGATCGCCGCGTCGGCTATCTGCTCACGCCGCTCGGGCACGGTGTCTGCCTCCTCACATCGGCTTGTCGCCCGAGACTCTACATTCGTAGTGTTCCCTCTGTGGATGTAGAGGTTCTGTTGGACGACGCGCAGCGCGCGGCCGCGGCCGTCCTGCACGAGACCGCCGAGGGGCTGGAGCAGGGGAGGCTCGGAGTTCGCGGCGTGTACCTGTGGGGACCCGTCGGACGTGGCAAGACGTGGTTGACGGACCGCTTCTACGGGTCGGCGGAGGTCCCGAAGCGGCGCGTGCACTTCCACTCGTTCTTCCGCCGGCTCCACGCCGACGCGCACACGCTAGGTTCCATCGACCTCGCGATCGGTGCGGCACTCGGGGACGTCCGGCTGCTGTGCTTCGACGAGTTCCACCTGCACGACGTCGGGGACGCGATGCTGGTCGCGCGACTGCTGAAGGTCCTGTTCACCCGCGGGATCACGCTGGTGGCCACGTCGAACTATCCACCGGAGGGGCTGCTGCCGAATCCGCTGTTCCATCACCTGTTCGCGCCGTCGATCGCCGTGCTGGAACAGAATCTGACCGTCGTGCGGGTGGCCGGACCCGTCGACTACCGCACCGTGGCCACGGCGGACGGCGGGTTCGCTGCCGGACGTTTCGTCCGAGCTTCCGACACCGAGCCTCCGGCACTGTCCGAGCGCGTCGCCCTGACCGTCGGGACCCGCACGGTGACGGCCTCCGCGGTGCGGGACCGCGCGGTCTGGTTCGAGTTCGCGGTGCTGTGCGGCACCCCGACCGCACCCGCCGACTATCTCGAACTGTCGGAGCGGTTCGGATGCTGGGCGATCACCGGTGTGCCCCGACTGCGGGAGGCGGGCGCGGAGACCGTGCGGCGGTTCGCGAACGTCGTCGACGTGCTGTACGACCGGGGGACCGCGTTGACGCTGGTTGCCGAAGCGTCGTGGGACGACGTGTTCGCCGGACTCGACGGCACCCTCGACGTCGACCGGCTGGTGAGCAGGCTGTCGACGCTGAGCCGGTGACCACCGAGGCAGACCCGTGCGTGGGTCGGCCCCGGTGAATCGATCAGACGTACCGGCTGTACGCGGGGAGGTCCAGCTGGCCGTTCCCGGACAATCCGATGACCACGACCTCCGGTTCGGTGACGGTGCGGGCGTGCGCGATGGCCGCGGCCACTCCGTGCGTCGATTCCGGCGCGGGGATGATGCCCTCGGCGCGGGCGAAGAGCAGGCCCGCGGCGAGTGCGTCGTCCTGTTCGATCGCGGTCGCCTCCATCAGTCCGAGGGCGACGGCGTGCGAGACCATCGGCGACATGCCGTGGTACCGCAGGCCACCCGCGTGGATGGCGGGCGGAACGAAATCGTTGCCCAGCGTGTACATCTTCAACAGAGGCGTCAGGCCGGCGACGTCGCCGAAGTCGTAGCGGTATTCGCCCTGCGTCAGCGACGGGCACGCCGCAGGCTCGCAGGCGACGAGACGGGTGGTGGTGCCCTCGCGCAGATTGCGACCCAGGAACGGGAAGGCCAGGCCCGCGAGATTGGAACCACCGCCGGCGCAACCGAATACCGTGTGCGCGACAGGCTCACCCGCCTCCTCCAGCTGGACCATCGCTTCCTGGCCGATCACGGTCTGGTGGAGCATGACGTGGTTGAGGACGCTGCCCAGCGAGTAGTGCGCGTCGGGGTTGTTGGCGGCCACCTCGACGGCCTCGCTGATCGCCATGCCCAGCGAACCGGTGGTGTCGGGATGCTCGGCCAGGATCGCCCGCCCGGCTTCGGTGAGGTCGGACGGAGACGGATGACAGATGCCGCCGTAGGCCTCCATCTGGAGTCGGCGGTACGGCTTGGCGTCGAACGAGGCGCGAACCTGCCAGACCTCCACCTCGAGGCCGAGCAGGGCGCCGGCGAACGACAGCGACGCGCCCCACTGGCCCGCACCGGTCTCGGTGGTGAGCTTGGTGGTCCCCTCGAGCGCGTTGTAATAGGCCTGTGCCACAGCCGTGTTCGGCTTGTGCGATCCGACCGGGCTGACACCCTCGTATTTGTAGTAGATCCGTGCCGGTGTGCCGAGCACTCGCTCGAGCCGGTGTGCGCGCACCAGCGGCGACGGGCGCCACATGCCGTAGATCTCGCGGACCGTTTCGGGGATCTCGATGTACCGTTCCGTCGCGACCTCCTGTTCGATCAGGCTCGCGGGGAACAGCGGTGCCAGGTCCTCCGGTCCCAGTGGCTCACGTGTGCCGGGATGCAGGTGCGGCGGAACGGGTTCCGGAAGATCGGCGGCAAGGTTGTACCAGTGCGTGGGTACGGCCGAGGGAACCGAAACCCCCAGAGGTTCCAGCGATCGAGCCAGTTCGGCTCCGGTTACCGGGGACGTGGTCAAGTAACTCTCCTTCGTGGATGGATACGTCCCGAACATGCTGCGCTGTCCGCCGCCGCGAACGGGTGATTTTCCCGGCCCGCGCGTGTCACGATGGAGGGGCAACTCGGGAGTGAGGATGCCGGACCGTCGCGTGCGAAGCAGGGTCGTCCACACGGTCGCCCTGCTGGCGGCCGTCGTGACGGTCACCCTTGCGGTCCGGGTGGTCCCCGCGCCCGACACCCCCGCGACACCGTCGGAGCCGGGCGCAGGTGCGACGCGCGCCCTGGTCATCCTCTCGGCGATCGCCGTCGTCGTCGCGGCGGTGGCGCTGGCGTCCGCCCTTCGCAGCGGCCGGCCGCGGGTCGCCCCCGACCCACCACCGGCAGGGCTCACCGGAAACACCGGCTCCTCGGTCTCGCGTCGGCACATTCTCGGATGGGCGGCGTTCGCCTCGCTCCTCGTGGCCGCGGCGTTCCTCCTCGGGTCCGTCGGTGGAGACGAACCACTCGACCGTCAACCGTCGCCGGCGAGCCCGGCCGCCGACGACGGGGCCGGCCGAACCGACGAGGCCGTGCCCACCGAGACTCGTCCGCCGCCCGACCTGGTGGACGGGACCCGCGAGGATCTGACGGAATTGTGGACCGCTGCAGCGATTGCCGGTCCGATACTGGTGACCGTGCTGATCCTCGGCGCCGTGGCCCGGCGCCCCCTCCGGGCCCGGGTGGGCGCCTGGACCGCGGCGAGTTCCCCCGACGGTCCGGCTGCCTCGCAGTCGCTGGCCCGCGCAGCGGAGGAAGGTCTCGCCGCGGTCGTGGCCCCGAGTCTGCCGCCGCGCGAGGCCATCATCGCCAGTTACGCCGCCATGGAAGATGCCCTGCGCGAGGCGCCGGGCGCCGAACCGCGGGAGTCGGACACCCCGTCCGAAGTGCTGGCTCGCGCAGTGCAACTCGGAGCGCTGCGCTTCGAGGCGGCGGCGCCGCTGGTGCGGCTGTTCTCCGAGGCACGGTTCAGCCTGCATCCGATGGGTGAACAGCACCGTGACGAGGCCGCCGATCTGCTCCGGCGTGTGCTCGACGACCTGGGGAGCGACGCGTGCTCGCCGTCGCGGTAGCCGGTGTCGGGGCCGTGCTGGCCGTGGAGGTCCCGCTGGTGGCCGCCGGCCGGTACAGTGCGGCCGTGCTGGTCGCGGGAGCGGTGACCGCGCTGGTGCTCTTCGAGATTCGACGACGCATGGCACCCGTGGACGTCGACGACCAGCCGCCGGGAATGGAGGCGGAACGGGCCGAGGCGACGGCCCGATGGATGGCGCGGACGGAATCATTGATCAGCTGGGCGGACGGTACGCGCGGCGACTGGGATCACCATCTGCGTCCGCTCCTGGCGCGTGAGTTCCAGCAGTCCACCGGACGGCGGCAGGGACTCGACGCCGCCGACACCGCAGCCGCGGGTGAGGTGTTCTTCGGCGACTTGTGGCAGTGGGTCGATCCCGAGTGCGTGCAGCGCTCCGACAGGGCAGCACCCGGTCCGGGCCGGGACGTGCTCGACCGGATCCTGCAACGGCTGGAGCAGCTGTGACGATGCCTGCCGAGGTCACCACCGCGCGCGCCCACGCGGTGCTGGCGGAGGTCGAACGGGCGGTGGTCGGCAAGCACGACGAACTCACGTCGATCCTGCTCGCGGTACTCGCCGGCGGGCACGTGCTCATCGAGGATCTGCCCGGGCTCGGAAAGACTTTGGTGGCACGATCGTTCGCTGCCGCGCTCGGGCTCGACTTCACGCGGGTCCAGTTCACCCCTGACCTGCTGCCCGCCGACCTGCTCGGCGCCACCATCTACGACATGCCGTCGGGTCGCTTCGAATTTCGTCCGGGCCCGATCTTCACCAACCTGCTTCTCGCCGACGAGATCAACCGCACCCCGCCCAAGACCCAGGCCGCGCTGCTCGAGGCGATGGCGGAGGGGCAGGTCAGCGTCGACGGCACCACCCGGATCCTGCCGCGTCCGTTCATCGTGCTCGCCACCGACAATCCCATCGAGTACGAGGGCACCTACCCGCTGCCCGAGGCGCAGCTGGACCGGTTCGCGCTCCGCCTACGACTGGGGTACCTCACCGAGACCGACGAGCACGAGATGCTGCGCCGGCGGCTCGACCGGGGATCCGCCGCCGTCGTCGTCGAGCAGGTGGTCGATGCGGCCGACCTCCTGGCGATGCGCGAATCGCTCGAGCAGGTCAGTGTTCACCACGACGTCCTCGGGTATGTCGTCGCGCTCGCGAACGCCACCCGGCATCACCCGCAGGTCGAGGTCGGGGCCAGCCCCCGCGCGGAACTCGACCTCGTACAGCTGGCACGGGCGCGCGCCCTGCTCTCGGGCCGCGACTTCGTCATTCCCGAGGACATCAAAGCCCTGGCCGTTCCCGCTGTCGCGCACCGCATCAGCCTGCGACCGGAGATGTGGGTGCGCCGCATCCGCAGCGACGACGTCCTCGCGGAACTGCTGCGCCGTCTCCCCGCGCCGAGGGCCCGATGACGGAGCACCAGTTGACGTGGCGGGCATCGCCGGCAGCCCTCGCACTGACGACCTGCGCCGCCGTGGCACTGACGGCAGGTGTCGTGGGGCGGTGGTGGGAACTGATCGTGTTCGCCGCCCCGATGCTGGGAGCGCTCGGCACGGTGACGTGGTTGCCCCGTCCCGCCACCGGCGTCCGCGTCGAGGCGTCGGCGCGCACGCTGCGGTGTTTCGAATCCGAGTCCGTGCACTTCTCGGTGGACGTGACGGCGTGCGGTGGTGCGGCGGAACTCGAGGTGGCACCGGCGCCGTCCGACGGCTACACGGTCGAGCAGGTCGGCGACGGCGACTACGTGGTGTCGGCGGACCGGTGGGGCCGGTACGAACCCGCACTGACGGTCACGGCACGTGCCGGCGGCCTGCTCACCGCCTCCCTCCCGGTTCCCGTCACGGAACTGCGGGTGTTCCCGTTGGCGCCGCCCATGCCGACTCCGTTGCCCCACGCCACACTTCCGGACCGCATCGGCGCGCACCGCACCCGCCGATTCGGCTCGGGCGTCGAGTTCGGGGACATCCGGCCGCACGCGCCGGGGGATCCGTTGCGCAGCGTCAACTGGCCGGTGAGCGCCCGGCGCGGCCGGTTGCACGTCACCGAACGGATCATGGACCGCGCCGCGGACGTCGTGGCCGTCCTCGACACCACCCCGCAGGCGCCGGGCCCGGCGTCGGAGAGCCTGCACCGGACCGTGCGCGGCGCGACACAGGTGGTGCAGACGGCCCTGCAGCGCGGCGACCGGGCCGGGGTCGTCGTCCACGGGCTCCGGCTGCGATGGCTCGGCGCCGACATCGGACGCAGGCAGTTCTACCGAATCCTCGACACGGTGCTCGACTCCGACGCCGGCGCCGCCGAAGGCACACTCGTCCCGCGGGTCGCGTTGCCGCCGAGGGCCGTGGTCATCGCGTTCTCCACCATGCTGGACACCAACTTCGCGCTGTCGCTGCTGGAGCTGAGGCGGCGCGGTCACGTCGTCGTGGCCGTCGACGTGCTCCGCGGCCCGCCGTTCGAGTACGAACTCGATCCGATGACCGGCAGGATGTGGCGGCTCGAGCGGCGGAACATGTACCGGAACATGGGCGTTCTCGGGGTCCCGGTGGTGGCGTGGGACGACGATTCCGCACTGGATCTGGCGCTGGCCCTCGCCGATCGTGCCCGCCGGCCGTCGGGGGCACTCCGATGAGATGGATTGCGGTGGTCGTGGTGCAGGCGGCGCTCGTCGCCCTCGTCCTGGGCAACGCGTCCGCGTTCGCGGCGGCCGCCGCGGGTGTCGGGGCGACGGGACTGCTGCTCGTCGCGTACACCGGTCTCGCACCGGGAATCTCGACGCTGCTGGTGGGCGCGGTCGTCACCGGCGCCGCGGCGTCTCTGGCAGCGGCACTGCCGGACGGGCCGGCATGGGTGTCCCTGCTCGGGCCGGTTGCGGCGGTGGTGCTGTTCCTCGTCGCGGTGTGGCCGTACGTCGCCAGGCGCACGCCCACGACCGAGGATCAGAACCGGCCGATGCTGTAGATGTGGAACTGCGACAGCGGCGCCAGACCCACGGGCACGCCGCGCCCGTACGCATTGAAGACCTGACCGAAGCCGGCGTAGATACCGATGTGCGACGCGTCCGGGTTGAGCACCACGATGTCGCCGGGAGCCAGTGCCCACAGCGGAATGGGTGCGCCGACCTCGGCCTGCTCCCACGTGGTGCGTGGCAGATTCACGCCCGCCTGCCGGAATGCCCACTGCACCAGCCCCGAGCAGTCCCACGCGTCCGGACCCGTCCCACCCCACAGATAGGGCTTGCCCGTCTGGGTCGTCGCGGCCGCGAGCGCGGCCAGCCCGGTCGGGGTGGGAATGGGTGTCGGGAGAACGGACGAACCCATCGAACTGCCGCCGGTGCTGCCGCTGTCGGAACTGCCCGCCACCGGTGCGGCGTTCGCGGGAAGAGCAACGAGGGCGGTCGCACAGAACGCGAGAGCACCGGCAACGGCAGCGCGTCGCACGGGACGGAGATGTCTGCGCTGGGACACGAGGTCCCCCCTTTTGTTCGCTACTGCTCTTGGAGAGCCGTGGAACCGCCCCGACCATCGGTTGACACGTCTCGATGAGGTCACGGAAAGCGTACAAAGTGTTGCGGCATCATGCCTGATAATTGCGAATATCCGTCCGAACTGGGCGGATTCGGTCAAATTTCGGTAACTGTCACCCCTGGGCCAGGGTCAGCACCACGTCTGCCAGGGCCGGAGCATGATCGCGCTCGGGAACCGTGGCCGAGATGAGGAGCCGGCCCTCGTCCCGCCAGATCCGCGTGTGCAGCGTCTCGCCGGGAAAAACCACCCCCGCGAACCGGACTCGGAACCCCGCGACCTGCGACGCGTCCGAGTCGAGCACCGCGTCCACGGCCGCTTTGCACACCATCCCGTACGTGCACAGGCCGTGCAGAATCGGGGCGGGAAACCCTGCGGCGGAAGCGAACTTCGGGTCGGAATGCAGGGGGTTGCGGTCGCCGCACATCCGGTACATCAGCGCCTGCTGCGGAAGGACGGGGGTGTCGACCTCGACGTCGGCAGGCCGGTCGGGCAACTCGACGGACTGGGACGGTCCGCGCTCACCCCCGAAACCGCCTTCGCCGCGGGCGAAGATGGACGACCGCCCGGTCCACAGGGGAGTGCCGTCGAGGTCGGTGGTCGTCGATTCCTGCACGATGACGGCGGCCTTGCCCTTGTCCCACACTTCGGCGATTCGGGTGGTGGTGCGGGCCTTGCCCTCCGGGGGAATCGGCTGGTGCACGGTCACTTCCTGGCTGCCGTGGACCACGTTGGCGAGGTCGATCTCGACTCCCGGGAACGACACACGCGGGGCCTCGGTCGCGTGGAAATTCGCGGCCACCGTGGCGAACGTGGGGAGCACCTGCGGCTTCCCGTCGGTGAGGTACCGCAACTCCTTCTCGTCGAGCGGACGGGATCCGGCACCGAGAGCGAGGTGGTAGTGCTGCACGTCGGAACTGGTCCAGGAGAACTCCTGAACGGGCAGTTCGGCTCCGATGGCGATGTTCGGATCAATGGGCATTGGTGGTGTCTCCGGTGAGTGACGTCGGGGAATCGGCCTGGGAGGACTTGTCGAGGATATCGAGAACCGCGAGATAGCCGAACGTCATCGCCGGGCCGATGGTCGCGCCGGGGCCTGCGTAGGTGTGGCCCATCACCGGGCCGCTGGCATTGCCCACCGCATAGAGGTTCTCGATCGTGCTGCCGTCCTCCCGCAGCACGCGGGCGTTGCGGTCGGTGCGGAGACCGCCCTTGGTGCCGAGGTCGCCGGGGACCATTTTGACGGCGAAGAACGGCGCCTTCTCGAGCGCCCCGAGGCTCGGATTGGGCTTGTTGCGGGGATCCCCGTAGTAGTGGTCGTAACCGCTCTCACCACGGCCGAAGTCCTCGTCCTTGCCGTTCCGGGCGAAAGTGTTGAAACGCGAGACCGTTTCGGTGAGTGCGTCGATCGGCACGCCGATCTTCCCGGCCAGCTCGGCGACGGTGCCCGCCTTGACGATCACACCGGCCTTCAGCCAGCGACCCGGGAACGGGGAGCGCGGGGTGACTCCGGCGAACGCGTACCGGTCGCGGTAACGCTGGTCGAGGACGAGCCAGCACGGCACGTTTTCGCCCGGTCCGTCGCCCTGCCCGTGCGTGCCGCCGTACATCGCGTGCGTCGCCTCGACGTACGGCGCGGATTCGTTGACGAAGCGTTTGCCGGATTCGTTGATCATGATGCAGCCGGGCAGGCTCCGTTCGGACAGCGCGAACCACGGGCCGCCGGTCAGCGGGATGGACGGTCCCCACCAGGCGTCTTCCATCAGATCGAGCGCGGCGCCGAGCTTTTCGCCCGCCCAGATGCCGTCGCCCGTGTTGGCCTTCGCGCCGACGGTCCATTCGGTGCCGATCGGTGCCCGCTGATACTTCTTGCGGGCCTCGTCGTTGTGCTCGAAGCCGCCCGAGGCGATCACGACGCCGCGGCGCGCCCGGAACACCTGCGGCTGTCCGTCGACCGTGGCGTTGACGCCCTTGACCACGCCGTCCTCCACGTACAGGTCGGTGAGCGGGGTGTCGAGCAGGATCGGGACACCGGCGGCCTTCAGTCCGGCCTGCAGTCCGGCGACGAGCGCCTGACCGCGGACGAGCAGGCGCTTCCCCGTAAGCTTGGCTCCGAGGAATCGGAGCCCGACCCGGGCGGCGCGCAGCGGGCCGCGCGGGTTGCGCATCAACAGGTTCAGCCAGCGGTAATCGGCTTGGGTGATCACGAAATTCGACGGTGCCTTGACGTAATCGGGTTCGAGCTTCGCGAGGTCGGCGCCGAGTTTCCTGCCGTCGAACGGTGTCGGTTCGACGGACCGTCCGCCGAGCCGTCCGCCGGGGGCCTCGGGATAGTAGTCGGAGTATTCGGGCACCCACTGCAGTTTCAGTGGGCTGTTCTTCAGCACGAACGACAGCATCTCGGGGCCGCGGTCGATGTAGGCGTCGATCCGGTCCTTCGGGACGACGTCGCCGATGATGCTGTGCAGGTAGGTCCGCGCGGCGTCCGTGGTGTCCTCGACTCCCGCGGCGATCAGCGCCTCGTTGTTCGGGATCCACACGCCACCACCGGAGCGCGCGGTGGAGCCGCCGAAGTGTGGCGCCTTTTCGAGGATGACGACGCTGAGTCCCTTGTGGGCCGCGGTAAGGGCCGCGGTCATTCCACCGGCACCGCTACCGACGACCACGATGTCGTATTCGTGCTTGCTCATGTAGAACACGTTATAGAATGATGGGGTTGTCAGTCCATCCTTTCTGCCAGGAAGTATTACTGACGACAACAAACAAGAACGAAACACGTTGCAGTGGAAACCGGTGGGCGTGCGCACGCAAACGAACTTCAGGGAAGGTCCTCACACCATGCTCTCGACCCAACTACGCACCGAGTTGGCGAATCAGCTCGACGCCGCGGAACGGGGCCGCGCTCCCATCGGCCCCCTGACCGCCGACCATCCCGACATCGACGTCGTCGACGCCTACGAGATCCAGCTGATCAACATCCGCCGCCGGCTGCAGGACGGCGCCAAGGTCGTCGGGCACAAGGTCGGCCTGTCGTCCCTCGCCATGCAGCAGATGATGGGCGTCGACGAACCCGACTACGGCCACCTGCTCGCCGACATGGAGGTCTTCGAGGACCAACCCGTCGACACGGCGCGGTTCTGCTTCCCGCGCGTCGAGGTCGAGGTCGCGTTCGTGTTGGGCGCCGACCTCCCCGGCGCAGGCTGCACCGAGCAGGACGTCCTGGACGCCACCGTGGCGTTCGCGCCGTCCATCGAGCTGATCGACAGCCGGATCACCGATTGGAAGATCACACTGCCCGACACGATCGCGGACAACGCGTCGTCCGCCGGTTTCGTGCTCGGCAAGAACCGGGTGCAGCCCGCGGACATCGACATCACGGCCATCGACGCCGTCCTGACGAGCAACGGCGAGACCAAGGCCGAGGGACGCAGCGACGCCGTGCTCGGCAACCCGGTGACGGCCGTCGCCTGGCTCGCGCAGAAGGTCGAGAGCTTCGGCGTCCGGTTGAAGGCCGGCGACATCGTGCTGCCCGGATCGTGCACCCGCGCCATCGACGCGCATCCGGGCGATCACTTCCGCGCCGAGTTCAGTGGGCTCGGCTCCGTATCCCTGCAGTTCAAGTAGGAGTGTGTTCATGACCAAGGCAAGTGTGGCGATCGTCGGTTCGGGCAATATCAGCACCGACCTGCTCTACAAGCTGCAGCGATCCGAGTGGCTCGAACCCCGGTGGATGATCGGGATCGACCCCGAGAGCGAGGGCCTGGCACGGGCCCGCAAGATGGGACTGGAGACGTCGGCCGAGGGTGTCGACTGGTTGCTGAACCAGCCGGAGAAACCCGATCTCGTCTTCGAGGCCACGTCCGCGTACGTGCATCGGGAGGCAGCACCGCGGTATGAGGCCGCCGGCATCCGGGCCGTCGACCTGACACCCGCCGCCGTCGGACCGGCCGTGGTCCCGCCGGCGAACCTGCGCGAACACCTCGGCGCCCCCAACGTCAACATGATCACGTGCGGAGGGCAGGCCACGATCCCGATCGTGTACGCCGTCTCCCGCGTCGTCGACGTGCCGTATGCCGAGATCGTCGCGTCGGTGGCATCCGTCTCCGCGGGCCCGGGCACCCGCGCCAACATCGACGAGTTCACCAAGACCACCAGCCGCGGCATCGAAACCATCGGCGGAGCGCAGCGCGGCAAGGCCATCATCATCCTCAACCCGGCCGACCCGCCGATGATCATGCGGGACACGATCTTCTGCGCGATACCCGAGGACGCCGACCGCGCCGCCATCACCGATTCCATCCACCGCGTCGTCGCGGACATCCAGCAGTACGTCCCCGGCTACCGGCTGCTCAACGAACCGCAATTCGACGACCCGAGCGTCGTGTCGGGCGGGCAGGCGACGGTCACGACGTTCGTCGAGGTCGAGGGTGCAGGCGACTTCCTGCCCCCGTACGCGGGCAACCTCGACATCATGACCGCAGCGGCAACCAAGGTGGGCGAGGAGATCGCCCAGAAGCTCCTGAGTGTGGAGGCATGAGCACAATGGTCCAATTCGACGGGGCGAGCGGAGCGACGGGAAATATGCGCAGCAGTTGGGACATCCGCGTCACCGACACCTCACTGCGGGACGGTTCGCACCACAAGCGGCACCAATTCACCGGTGAGGAGGTCCGGGCCATCGTCGGTGCGCTCGACAACGCCGGGGTCCCGGTCATCGAGGTGACGCACGGCGACGGACTCGGTGGGTCCTCGTTCAACTACGGGTTCTCCAAGGTCCCCGAGCAGGAACTCATCTCGATCGCCGTCGACACGGCGAAGAACGCGAAGATCGCCTTCCTCATGCTGCCGGGGCTCGGCATCAAGGACGACATCATCGTCGCCCAGGACAACGGCGCCTCGATCTGCCGCATCGCCACGCACTGCACCGAGGCGGACGTGTCCATCCAGCACTTCGGGCTGGCCCGCGACCGCGGTCTCGAGACCGTCGGCTTCTTGATGATGGCGCATTCGATCGCACCGGAAAAGCTCGCCAAGCAGGCCCGCATCATGGCCGACGCCGGCTGCCAGTGCGTGTACGTCGTCGACTCCGCAGGCGCGCTCGTGCTCGAGCAGGTGTCCGACCGCGTCGAGGCGCTGGTGCAGGAACTCGGCTCGGACGCCCAGGTGGGTTTCCACGGTCACGAGAACCTCGGACTCGGTGTGGCCAACTCGATCGCCGCCGTTCGGGCAGGGGCCAAGCAGATCGACGGCAGCACACGACGATTCGGCGCCGGTGCCGGTAACGCGCCGGTCGAGGCGTTTGTCGGCGTGTGCGACAAGATCGGTATCAAGACGGGGATCGATTTCTTCGCGATCGCCGACGCCGCCGAGGACGTGGTGCGTCCGGCGATGCCCGCCGAATGCCTCCTCGACCGTCAGGCGCTGATGATGGGCTACGCCGGCGTCTACTCGAGCTTCCTCAAGCACGCCGAACGCCAGGCCGAACGGTACGGCGTCTCGTCCGCCGAACTCCTCGTCCGCGCCGGCAAGCGCAAGCTCGTCGGCGGCCAGGAAGATCAGCTCATCGACATCGCCCTCGAACTGCAGCGCGAGCGCCTGTGAGTACTTATCAACGTCCCGCGGTTAATAAGTACTCACGGGTCAGCGGGCGGTCTCCCACAGCCCGACGACGTTGCCCTCGGAGTCGGTGAAGTATGCGGCGAATCCCATGTTCCCGACGGGGGTCCTGCCGGTGACGGTCTTGCCACCGAGGGATTCGATCCGTTCGAGGGCGGATTCGATGCTCTCGACGTCGACGGTGACCACGGGAGAGGTCACTTCCCCGCGCTGCATCATGCCGCCGTTGATGTAACCCGGTTCGTCGGGCATGCCGCTCTCACCGACGGGTCCGGTGGTGACCATGCTGTAGTCCATGTCGGGGATCTCGGCGATGGCCCACCCGAATGCGTCCCGATAGAACGCTCGTGCGCGGTCACCGTCGTCGAAGGGGATCTCGAAGTGCACGATTCGGCCTGTCATGGCGCGCCTCCGGCTCGGCTGGAACCGCCGGATCCGACGGCACATCCAGCCTAAGCGCCCAATGTGACATTCGTGCAGCCTGACTGCACGAATGTCACATCGGGCGACGCATCCGCCGCAGCGGTACCGACGACTATTCGACGCGATCCCGCACGTCGATGAACCCCTCCATCACCGCGTGGTTGATGCTGTCCCACAGTCGCGGGCACCCCTCGCGGAGCGCGGTGGACTGTCCCTCGCCGACGGCGTCCCGGAACGTCGGGCACGTCTTCGCAGGGTCGTCCGTCCACTGGACGCTCGTGTGCTCGAGGCTGTTCTTGCGCACCAGCACACAGGTTCCGCACGTACGGCACTCGACTTCGTTCATGCCGTCGTCGAGGTAATTGGCCTTGTCGGCCAACGTTTGCGCATGAATGGCCTCGAGCCGAGCAGGCTGCCCGGCGAAGTCGGGAGCTTTGGCCCATTCGGTCGAGGCACTCATGATCAGACCTGCGCTTCCTTGCTTTCGGACCGCTCCGCAGTCGTGCTTTCGGACCGCTCCGCGGCCTCGCGTTCGGCCTTCTGACGGGCCAGGTTCTCCTCGACCTCGTGCTGCCAGGCTTCGTTGGCCTTGGTGGTGTCGACCTCGAACTCGAAGCGCTGCGTCATCTTGTCGGTGACGTCGGCGACGTCGACGTAGAACTGGTCGTACCAGCGTCGCAGCTGGTAGACCGGACCGTCCTCGTCGCAGAGCAGGGGGTTGTCGATCTTGGTCTTGTTCTTCCAGATCTCGACGTCCTGCAGGAATCCCTCGGCGATGCCCTCGGTGAACTTCGCGGCCAGCTTGTCGGCGGTTTCGTCGTCGATGCCGGTCGGCTTCTTGACGGTGACGCCGTACTGGAGCATGAACGAATTGTTCGTCACCGGATAGTGGCAGTTGATGAGGACGCTCTCGACCTCGTACCCGCCGTAGCTGTTCCACAGCGGATTGATCATGTAGGACGGCCCGTAGTACGCGGCCTCGGAGCGCAGCAGCGATTCCATGCCGTACTGCGTCGCCATCCCGACGTCCGGGCGACCCTTCGTGTTGAGGTACTGCGTTGCGATGTGGCCTTCGAAGACGTTCTTGAAGTACGTCGGGAACGCGTAGTGGATGTAGAAGAAGTGCGCCATGTCGACCACGTTGTCGATGATCTCGCGGCAGTTGGACCCTTCGATCAGCATCGAGTTCCAGGTCCAGTCGGTCCATTCGTCGCTGTAGGCGCCCTCGATGCGGGGGATGGTCACGTTCTCCGGCGGGGGATTGCCCTCCGGGTCGTTCCAGACGAACAGCTGGCCGTTCTGCTCGAGGGTGAGCCACGCCCGGGTGCGGGCGATCGGGGGAACCCGGCGTGCGTAGGGAATGCTGGTGCACTTGCCGTTGCCGCCCCAGCGCCAGTCGTGGAACGGGCAGGCCACGGAGTCGCCCTTCACGGTGCCCTGCGACAGGTCGCCGCCCATGTGCCGGCAATACGCGTCCAGAACCTTCAGTTCGCCCTTGCTGTCGGCGAAGACGACGAGTTTGGTGCCGAATGCCTCGATCGAATGCGGTTTGCCGTCCTTGAACGTCTTGGTCAAACCGAGGCAGTGCCAACCACGCGCGAAGCGGGTCTGGACCGTGCCCACATCGATCTCGCGAATCTGCGCCATTGTGCCCTCACATCCCTTCATGCTGTTAGTAGAACACGTTATAGAACTTCGACACGATCCGCCAGATTTTCGGGGGCTTTCTTCCAGACCCGGGCCGTCAAACAGCACCTTTACCGGTATCTCGACATAAATGGGAACGTGTTCTAGTCTCAGAAGATAAGTGAACCATCGAACGAGACAGGAGCGTCCTGTGGGTGACCATGACAGTCACGAGGTGATGCAGCGGCTCGACGCACTACTGCCGACGCTGCGAGAGCGTGCGCAGGAGACCGAGGATCTACGTCGTATCCCCGACGATTCCATGAAGGCGCTCCAGGAGACCGGATTCTTCCGGTTGCTCCAGCCCGAACAGTGGGGTGGCTACCAGGCGGATCCGGTGCTGTTCTACTCCGCGGTGCGGAAGATCGCGAGCGCCTGCGGTTCCACCGGCTGGGTCTCGTCGATCATCGGTGTCCACAACTGGCACCTCGCGCTGTTCTCGCAGCAGGCTCAGGAAGACGTGTGGGGCAACGACACCGACGTCCGCATCTCGTCCTCGTATGCGCCGATGGGCGCCGGCCAGGTCGTCGACGGCGGATACACGGTAAACGGTGCCTGGGCCTGGTCGTCCGGCTGTGATCACGCCAGCTGGGCGGTGCTCGGTGGGCCCGTCATCAAGGACGGCCGCCCCGTCGACTTCGTCAGCTTCCTGATTCCGCGCGAGGACTACCGGATCGACGACGTGTGGAATGTCGTGGGACTTCGCGGAACCGGCAGCAACACCGTGGTGGTGGAGGACGTCTTCGTCCCGACGCACCGCGTTCTCAGCTTCAAGGCGATGAGCAACCTCACCGCTCCCGGGCTCGAGCGCAACACCGCGCCCGTCTACAAGATGCCCTGGGGAACAATCCATCCCACCACCATCTCCGTGCCGATCGTCGGGATGGCCTACGGCGCCTACGACGCGCACGTCGAACATCAGGGCAAGCGCGTCCGCGCAGCGTTCGCCGGTGAGAAGGCGAAAGACGACCCGTTCGCCAAGGTTCGCATCGCCGAGGCCTCGAGTGACATCGACGCCGCCTGGCGCCAGCTGTCGGGGAACGTCGCCGACGAATACGCACTGCTCGTCGCGGGTGAAGAAGTGCCGTTCGAGCTGCGGCTGCGGGCACGCCGCGACCAGGTGCGCGCCACGGGCCGCGCCATTTCGTCCATCGACAAACTGTTCGAGAGCTCGGGGGCCACCGCGCTGGCCAACGGCACGCCGCTGCAGCGTTTCTGGCGGGACGCGCACGCCGGACGCGTCCACGCGGCAAACGATCCCGAGCGCGCCTACGTCATGTACGGCACAGGCGAATTCGGTCTGCCCATCACCGACACGATGGTCTAGGAGAACACGTGACGACTACCGAAGAGGCCCTCACGTTCGAGTCCACCTCGAAGTTCGCCCAGGTCCGGCCCGACCTGAAGTTGCACTACCACGAGGCCGGGGTCGGCAACGACACCACGATCGTGCTGCTGCACGGCGGCGGGCCGGGCGCTTCGTCGTGGTCGAACTTCGCCAGGAACATCCCGGTTCTCGCCGAGAAGTTCCACGTGCTCGCCGTCGACCAGCCGGGGTACGGGTTGTCGGACAAGCCGACCGAGCACCCGCAGTACTTCGTGCACAGCGCGTCCGCGTTGAAGGATCTGCTCGACACCCTCGACATCGGCGGGCGTGTCCACCTGCTCGGCAACTCCCTCGGTGGCGGTGCCGCAGTGCGTTTCGCGCTGGACTACCCGGACCGCGCGGGCCGGCTGGTGCTCATGGGCCCGGGCGGACTCAGCGTCAACCTGTTCGCCCCGGACCCGACCGAGGGCGTCAAGAACCTCGGCAAGTTCGGCTACCAACCCACCCGGGAGAACCTCGAGGCGTTCCTGCGCATCATGGTGTTCGACCAGAAGTTGATCACCGACGAACTGATCGACGAACGTTTCGCCGCGGCGAGCACACCCGAGTCGCTCGCCGCCGCCAAGGCGATGGGAAAGTCGTTCTCCTCGGCCGACTTCGAACTGGGAATGCTGTGGCGCGAGGCGTACAAGCTGCGCCAGCGGGTGCTGCTGATCTGGGGGCGCGAAGACCGGGTCAACCCGCTCGACGGGGCGCTGGTGGCGCTGAAGATGATTCCGCGGGCACAGTTGCACGTCTTCGGCGGGTGCGGCCACTGGGCGCAGCTGGAGAAGTTCGACGAGTTCAACCGTCTGGCAACCGATTTCCTTCTGGACGGGGGTAAGTGATGAGTATTCGTTCACTGGCATACATGCGCATCGAGGCCACCGACATGGCCGCGTGGCGCGAATACGGTCTCAAGGTGCTCGGCATGGTCGAGGGCAAGGGCTCCGACCCGGACGCCCTGTATCTGCGGATGGACGACTTCCCGGCTCGCCTCGTGATCTTCCCGGGGGAGCAGGACCGGCTGTCGGTGTCGGGCTGGGAGACGGCCAATGCCGCGGAGCTGCAGGAGGTCCGCGACAACCTGTCGGCGGCCGGCGTCGCATTCAAGGAGGGGACGGCCGAGCAGCTGCAGGACCGCAGGGTCGACGAGCTGATCACGTTCGAGGACCCGTCGGGCAACACGCTCGAGGCGTTCCACGGCGCGGCCCTGGAGCATCGCCGGGTGGTCAGCCCGTACGGGCACAAGTTCGTCACCGGTGAGCAGGGCCTCGGACACGTCGTCCTTTCGACCACGGACGACGAGGCGTCGCTGCGCTTCTACCGCGACGTCCTCGGTTTCCGCCTGCGCGATTCGATGCGGTTGCCCCCGCAGATGGTCGGGCGGCCGGCGGACGGCAAGCCGGCGTGGTTGCGGTTCTTCGGCTGCAACCCGCGGCACCACAGCCTCGCGTTCCTGCCGATGCCGACGCCGAGCGGCATCGTGCACCTGATGATCGAGGTCGAGAACTCCGACGACGTCGGATTGTGCCTCGACCGCGCGCTCCGCAAGAAGGTCAAGATGTCGGCCACGCTCGGCCGCCACGTCAACGACCTGATGCTGTCGTTCTACATGAAGACCCCCGGCGGCTTCGACATCGAGTTCGGTTGCGAGGGACGTCAGGTGGAGGACGAGAGCTGGATCGCGAGGGAGAGCACGGCCGTCAGCCTGTGGGGTCACGACTTCAGCGTCGGGATGCAGCCGTGAGCGAGGTGACCGGGGACGGGGCCGTCGCGGCCGAGGCGATCGATCCGCGACGGTTCCGGACGGTGCTCGGCCAGTTCTGCACCGGTGTCACGATCATCACGACGATCGACGACGGCGTGCCCGTGGGGTTCGCGTGCCAGTCGTTCGCCGCGCTGTCGCTCGAACCCCCGCTCGTGCTGTTCTGCCCGACCAAGACGTCGCGGTCGTGGGCGGCGATCGAGCGCAGTGGCATCTTCTGTGTCAACGTGCTCGCGGAGGAACAACAGTCGACGTGCGCCCGTTTCGGTTCCCGGGACCCGGACAAGTTCGCCGGGATCGACTGGACGGAGTCGCCGCTGGGCTCGCCGATCCTCACCGGCTCGCTCGCCCACATCGACTGCTCGCTCGAGAGCGTGCACGACGGCGGCGACCACTGGGTCGCGTTCGGCCGGGTCTCCTCCCTGAGCGAGATCAGGGAGGAGCGACCGTTGCTGTTCTACCGCGGGCAGTACACGGGCATCGAACCGGACAAGACCGTGCCTGCGCCGTGGCGCGACGACCTCGAGGCGTTCCTCACGACGTCGTCGGAAGACACCTGGCTCTAGTTGCTAGACGGCGACACCGATGTATTTCGTCTCGAGGAATTCGTCGATGCCGGTGGTCCCGCCTTCGCGTCCGAGCCCGGATTCCTTCACGCCGCCGAACGGCGCGGCCGGGTTCGACACCACACCCTGGTTGAGCCCGACCATGCCCGACTCCAGCGCCTCGCACACACGGATGCCGCGCTTGAGGCTCTCGGTGTACACGTAGGCCACCAGCCCGTACGGGGTGTCGTTCGCCCGTTCGACGGCCTCGGCCTCGGTCTCGAACGTGCTGATCGCGGCCACCGGTCCGAAGATCTCGTTGTGGCACATCTCGGCGTCGTCGGGCACACCCGTCAGGACCGTCGCCGGGTAGAAGTTGCCCGGCCGGTCGAGTGCCTCGCCGCCGGTGAGCACCGAGGCGCCGCGGTCGATCGCGTCCGCGACGAGACTGCTCACCTTCGCGACGGCCGCCTCGTCGATCAGCGGTCCGACGACGACGCCGTCCTCGGTGCCGCGCCCGACGGGCAGGGCCTCCATTCGCTGCGTGAGTTTGCGGGTGAATTCCTCGGCGACCGAACTGTGCACGAGGATTCGGTTGGCAGCCGTGCAGGCCTGGCCGATGTTGCGCATCTTCGCCGCCATGGCCCCGTCGACGGCGTCGTCGAGATTCGCGTCGTCGAAGACGAGGAACGGCGCGTTGCCGCCGAGTTCCATGGACGTGCGCATGACCGTGCGGGCGCACAGTTCGAGCAGATGCTTCCCGACCTTGGTCGAACCGGTGAACGAGAGCTTGCGGGCCCTGCCGTCGAGGATGAGGGGGGTGATCACCTCGTCGGGGCTGGACGTGGTGACGACGTTGACGACGCCGTCCGGCAGCCCGGCCTCGGTGAGGATGTCGGCGAGGGCCAGGATCGACAGCGGCGTCTGGGCTGCCGGCTTGATGACGGACGTGCACCCGGCGGCGATCGCGGGCCCGATCTTGCGGGTGCCCATCGCCATCGGGAAGTTCCACGGGGTGATGAGCAGGCTCGGCCCCACGGGCTGGCGGGTCACGAGGAACCGCGACCCGCCGCCGGGCGCCGTCATGTAGCCGCCGTCGATGCGGACGGCCTCCTCGGCGAACCAGCGGAAGAACTCTGCGGCGTAGGCGATTTCGCCCCGCGCCTCGGTGAGTGGCTTGCCCATCTCGAGCGTCATGACCAGCGCGAGCCGGTCGACGTTCTCGAGCAGCAGCCGGTGCGCGTTCATGAGGATGGTGCTGCGTTCGCGGGGGGTCGTGGCCGCCCACGACGGTTGCGCCGCCGCCGCTGCGTCGAGCGCCTCGCGGGCCTCCGCGGCGTCGGCGTCGGCGACCGTGCACAGGATCTGTCCGGTGGACGGGTCGTGGACCGGCATGGTGCGTGCGCTGTCGCGCCACTTGCCGCCGATGAACAGGCCGGTCTGCACCGATGCGATTGCTGCTTCCTCGAGCATGATTTTTCCCCGTTCTCCATTGCCGAAGGGACGGTCCCCATGTTATACAGATTGTCAACAATCTGACAATGCACTTGCCGACATCCGCCGGCATCTACGCGTGGGAGGGTTCTCGTGACTCGGCTATCTCCACTGCTCGCTCAGGCCACACCCGTGACGGTCGATCACGGTGAAGGGTGCTACCTCTACGGCACCGACGGCAGGCGCTATCTCGACTTCACCGCGGGCATCGGCGTCACCAGTACCGGGCACTGCCACCCGCACGTCGTGGAGGCCGCACGCAGGCAGGTCGGGTCCCTGATCCACGGCCAGTACACGACGGTCATGCACCAGCCGATGCTCGAGCTCGTCGATCGACTGGGATCGGTGCTGCCCGCGGGCCTCGACTCGCTGTTCTTCGCGAACTCAGGAAGTGAGGCGGTGGAGGCGTCGCTACGACTGTCGCGGCAGGCGACCGGCCGCCCCAACGTGATCGTCTTCCACGGCGGATTCCACGGACGCACGGTCGCGACGGCGACGATGACCACGTCCGGCACCCGATTCTCCGCCGGCTTCAGCCCGTTGATGGGCGGCGTGCACGTGGCACCGTTCCCCAACGCCTACCGCTACGGCTGGTCCGAGGAGGAGGCGACCGCGTTCGCGCTGAAGGAACTCGACTACATCTTCGCGACGCTCACCGCGCCGAACGAGACGGCGGCGTTCGTCGTCGAGCCCGTTCTCGGTGAGGGCGGGTACGTGCCCGGCAACACCGCGTTCTTCCAAGGGCTCCGCGAGCGCGCCGACCGGTACGGCATCCTGCTCGTCATCGACGAGATCCAGACCGGTTTCGGCCGCACCGGTAAGTTCTTCGGGCACCAGCACTTCGACGTCCGGCCCGACATCATCACCATCGCCAAGGGTCTGGCCAGCGGCTTCCCGCTGTCGGGCATCGCGGCGTCCGAGGAGCTCATGGCCAAGGGCTGGCCGGGGTCGCAGGGTGGAACGTACGGCGGCAATGCCGTGTCCTGCGCGGCCGCGGTCGCGACGCTCGAGGTGATCGAGAAGGAAGATCTCGTGGCCAACGCCGCCGCGCGGGGTGTCCAGTTGCTCGACGGTGCGCGCACGCGCGCCATCGACGGGATCGGCGACGTCCGTGGCCTCGGACTGCTCGTGGGCAGCGAGTTCACGGCCGCCGACGGCAGCGCGGACCGTGCGAAAGCGGCTGCGGCGCAGCAACTGGCCGCGAAGAAGGGGCTGCTGCTGTTGACCTGCGGCGCCCACATGAACGTGGTACGGATGATTCCACCGCTCATCGTGACGGCGGAACAGATCGAGGACGCCCTGAAGATCTGGTCCGAAGTACTCGACGAAGTGTGACAAGCACCCGTGAGTACTTGTTAACCGCGGGCGGTTAACAAGTACTCACGGGCTCCGAAGGAGGACCTGTGGCTCGCTACATCACCATCAGCCTGGACAAGCGCGGCGTGACCTGCCGCGCCCGGCTTCTCGACGAGGACGCACCACTCACCTGCGACGCGGTGTGGGACGTGCTCCCGCAGAGCGGCGACGCGTACCACGCCAAGTACGCGCGCAACGAGGTGTACACGCTGATCCCGCGGATCACCGCGGCACCGCGGCGGGAAAATCCTACCGTCACACCGATTCCCGGTGACGTGTGCCTGTTCGACTTCGAGCCCTGGGAAATCGGCAACTCGGCCTACGGGTACGAGCCGGGCTCCGAGGCGCACGCCGCGCAGGGCGCCACCGACCTCGCGATCTTCTACGGCCGCAACAACCTCCTGCTCAACGGTGACGTCGGCTGGGTGCCCGGCAACGTGTTCGCCGCCATCGAGGAGGGGCTGCCGGAATTGGCGGCCGCGTGCAACGACCTGTGGATGCGCGGGGTCGAAGGCGAGACGATGAGCTTCGCCCGGGCCTGACGTCGGCGCGACCGGTCCAGAGTGTGCGGGATGGCCCTCGACGAGCGCCGGGGCGTCCACCACCATCGGACGATATGAAGCTCGACATCTATCAGATCGACGCATTCGCCGCCGGACCCTTCGAGGGCAACCCGGCGGCGGTCATGCCGCTGACCGACTGGCTGGACGACTCGGTTCTTCAGCAACTCGCCGAAGAGAACAATCTGTCCGAGACGGCGTTCTACACCGCTCGGCTTCCCGTGGACGCGGGGCCCCACGACCCGGAATATCCGGCGTATCACCTGCGATGGTTCACCCCTGCCGTCGAGGTGGACCTGTGCGGCCATGCCACCCTCGCCACGGCCGCGCAGATCCTCGAGGACGTGCACCCGGACGCCGCCCGCATCCAGTTCTGGACGCGCAGCGGTTGGCTGCACGTCGACCGTGGATCGGACGGGAAACTGGTGATGGATTTCCCGGCCGAGCCGCCGGTGCCGATCGCGGCCGATCCCCGGATCGTCGCCGCACTCGGCATTCCGGTGCGGGAGTGCCTGAAGGCCACCGACCTCGTGTTCGTCGCGGAATCCGAACACGACATCGCGTCGATGGCCCCCGACTTCGCCGTGATCAGCCCGCTGAAGGTGCGGGGCATCGTCGTCACCGCAGCATCCGACGTCGAGGGACTCGACTTCGTGTCGCGATGGTTCGGCGCCGCGGCCGGCGTGCAGGAGGACCCGGTGACGGGGTCCGCGCACTCGCAGATCGCGCCGTACTGGGCTGACGTCCTGGGCCGAAACAGCCTCGTCGGACGCCAACTGTCGGCGCGGGGTGGAACCGTGCACTGCGAGGTGCGCGGCGACCGCGTCCACCTGTCCGGGGCGTACCGGCGGTACCTCCGGGGCACCGTCGAGTTCTAGCGCTGGCTGAAGACCTCCGAATACAGCGTCTCGATCTGGCCGGCGGTGGGCACGACCGGATTGTTGCCGGGCGATCCGGACGCCAGCGCCTGCTCTGCCATCAACGGAATGAGGCCGTCCCAGGCATCACGGTCGATCCCGTAGGCGAGCGGCGTCGGAACCTTCAGGTCGTGACACAGCGACGTCAGGGTCTCGACGAGGAACTGCGCGGCGACGGAATCGCCCGCCGATTCCGGTGCAGCGCCGAACGCACGCGCGCAGTCGGCGTAGCGGCTCTCCGCTCCCTTCACGGAGAACGCAGTGATCGCCGGAAGCAGCATGGCATTCGACAGTCCGTGTGCGACATGGAAATGCGCACCGATCGGCCTGCTCATCCCGTGTACCAGCGCCACGCTCGAGTTGGAGAACGCCATACCGGCCTGCATGGACGCGACCATCATCGCTTCTCTCGCGGTGCGGTCTTCACCGTCCGCGTACGCCGTGCCGATGTGCTTACCAATCGTGCGGATCGCGGAGAGCGCGAGTCCGTCGGTGAACGGCTGGGCCTTCCTGCTGACGTATGCCTCGATGGCGTGGGTGAGCGCATCGATTCCGGTGTCGGCGGTCAACCGCGGCGGCATCGACATCGTGAGTTCGAAATCCACGATCGCGGCGATCGGCAGGAAGGGAAGCCCCGGGCACAGCATCTTCTCGTCGGAAGCGCTGTCGCTGATGACGGTGAATTGCGTCGCCTCCGAGCCGCTTCCGGCGGTGGTCGGTATCGCGATGATCGGCAGCGCCTTCCCGGTGTACACGTGGGGTGCCTTGTACGACCGCATTTCGCCGCCGTTCGCGGACAGCACGGCCAGTGCCTTCGCGGTGTCCATCGGACTGCCGCCGCCGAACCCGATCACCGAATCCGCGTTGTGTTCGGCGACGATCCTCAGCCCTTCCTCCAGGGAATCGGTGGTGGGGTCGGGCACGGTGCCGGAGAACAGTGCCGGCTCCTTGCCCGCGGACCTGAGGAGGGTCATGATCCGGTCGGCCGCGCCTGTGCCGGTCAGATAGGAGTCGGTGACGAGAACCGGCCTCTGCAGACCCAATTGGTCGACAACCGAGCCGATCTCGTCGACTGCTCCGGCCCCGATCCTGGCGAAACGGGGGAGTGAGAGATGTGCGGTCATGGGAGAGGTTCCTT
>NZ_JAAOQS010000037.1:0-73153 GCF_011603105.1 Rhodococcus sp. A14
CCTGCACCGATCCGGTGCAGGGCCCCTCTTCTGTCGTCGGGTCAGCGGTTGATCACGGTGTGCGGATGCGCGTACGGCAGTGAGTCCGCCGGCAGCGGGAACTCGGTGTCCTCGCCGAACGGGGACAATCCGCCCGCACGGCTCGACGACAGTTCGGTCACGGCGCTATCTCCATCGGCGGTTTCGGGCCACCCTGGATCCACGTACTGCTTCTTCGAATTGTTAGCCACGGTGCCATTTTGACAGGAGCATTCGGCGACGTACAGCCCAGGTCTCTAATCTGATAGTCGATGACCGACACCGACGACACCACCGCGAGCACCAACGGCACCGCAGCCTCGTCCCGCGGCGCCGCGACCCTCGCGGACTGGCTGGCCGCGCGCAGCGACGCCGAACTGACGGATCTGCTTCGCAAACGCCCCGACCTGGCGGTTCCACCGCCGGCCACGATCGTCGTCCTCGCCGGCCGCGCCGAACAGCGGGCATCGGTGGCCCGCGCGGCCGACAACCTGACGTCCCTGGACTTCGGCATCCTCGAGCTCCTGGCGCTCGAACGGGCCGACGAAGTCGCCGTGCCGCGGGCCACCCTGCAGGACGCGGTGGGCTCGCGGGCGACGAAGAAGACCGTCGACGCGACGCTGGACGGCCTGCGGTCCGTGGGGATCGTCTGGGGGGACAAGACGTCGCTGCGTATCGTTCCCGCCGTCGTGGCCACCATCCCGTGGCGGGTCGGGCGCAGCGCCGAGCCTGTCGAGACGCTCGACGAACCCGGGATCACGGCCGCGCTGGCCGGACTGCAGAGCGTCGAGCGGGACATCCTCGAGACCCTGTCGAAGTCGAGTTCGATCGGACGGACGCGTGACGCGGCTCCCGGAACACCCCCCGACCGTCCCGTCCAGCGGCTCCTCGCCGCCGGGCTGCTGCGGTGGATCGACGACGAAACCGTCGAACTGCCCTACCAGGTGCGGCAGGTCCTGCGCGGGGAGGCCGTCTTCGACCCCACGTCGCTGGCAGCGCCCACCGTGACCGGCCGCAAGCACAAGCCGGCCGACATCAACGCCGCCGCGGCAGGTGAGGCGCTCGAACTGGTTCGTCACTGCGAGGACGTCGTCAAGGCTCTCGGCGAGGTGCCGGCGCCTGCGCTGCGGGCAGGTGGTCTCGGTGTCCGCGAACTGCGGCGGATCGCCAAGACGTCCGGCATCGACGAGAACCGGCTGAGCCTACTCGTCGAGCTGCTCTCGGCCGCGGGACTGATCGCGAGCGGCACCCCGGACCCGGCCCCGACGTCCGACAGCGGGGAGAACTACTGGGCTCCGACCACCGCGGTCGACAACTGGCTCACTGCGCCGGTCGCCCGGCGGTGGCACGCCCTGGCCGCCGCGTGGCTGGAACTGCCGCGCATGGCGTGGTTCATCGGCATGCGCGATGCCAACGACAAACCGGTCGCCGCCCTGTCCGAGGAAGTGCGCGCGCCGTCCGCGCCGCGCGACCGGCAGGCGATCCTCGGGCTGCTGGCGGAGTTGGGCAGCGGCCACTCGGCGGATCCCGCGGAGGTCAGCCGGCTGCTGGCGTGGCGTCGCCCCCGCTGGGGTGCCCGGCTGCGGGTCCACGCGGTGGAACGCACCCTCGACGAGGCCGCGACGCTCGGACTCGTCGCCCGCGGCGCGCTCAGTTCCCCCGGACGCGCACTGCTCCACGGCGGCGATGCCGAGGCCGAGATGCACGCGTCGCTGCCCGAACCCGTCGACCACGTCCTCGTCCAGGCCGACCTGACGGTCGTCGCCCCCGGCCCGCTGACCCCCGATCTTCTGGAGCAGATCACCCTGGTCGCGGACATCGAGTCCGCCGGGGCGGCGTCGATGTACCGGATCAGCGAAGACAGCGTCCGCCGCGCCCTCGACGTCGGGATGACGGCAGCCGAACTGCACAGCCTCTTCGCGACCCGGTCACGCACACCCGTCCCGCAGTCGCTGTCGTATCTGATCGACGACGTCGCGAGACGGCACGGCCGGCTCCGGGCGGGCGTCGCGGCGTCGTTCGTCCGCTGCGAGGACCCCACGCTGCTCGCGGAGGTCCTGGCGTCGCCGGTGGCTTCATCTCTGGCCCTGCGCGCGTTGGCACCGACGGTGGCGGTGTCGCAGGCACCGCTCCGGGAAGTGCTGGGCGAACTGCGGGCGGCCGGTTTCGCGCCCGCAGGCGAGGACTCGTCCGGCGCCCTGGTCGACCTGCGCCCCCGCGGCGCCCGGGTCCTGACCCGGCGCAAGGCTCCCGCGGGCCGCACCCCGGCTGTCGCCACGGACGCCCAGCTCGACGCGGTCGTCCGGACCCTCCGCGCCGGTGACCTGGCGGCGTCGGCCAAGGGGTCCGGCAGCGTCCGGTCCGACGGGTCGCGGGCCAGCAGCGCCGCGACCATCGCCCTGCTCAACGCCGCGGCGCGGGAACGCACGAGCGTAACGATCGGTTACGTCGACGCGCAGGGCGTGGCGACGCACCGCATCGTCGATCCCGTGAGTGTCGGCGGCGGTCAGCTCGACGCGTTCGATCCGGCGAGCGGCGCGGTCCGGCGATTCACCCTCCACCGCATCACGTCCGTCGCCCGCGTCGTCTGACCCGTGAGTACTTGTCAACCACGGGCGGTTAACAAGTACTCACGGGTCAGATAACGATTCTGCGCAAACGCCCAGGAATTCCGGGGCGCGCAATACCGTGATGCTGGTATGTACCTGGCCGGGGACGACTACCAGGAGGCAGAACCGTGATTTGCACAGCAACGAAGCCGTCACATGGCTGGTTACGAGGCGTCGTCCGGCTCATGGTTGCCGTGGTGATCCTGCCGCTGGCGTTCGTCCTCGTCGGCGGCGGAACGGCCTCCGCCGACCCGTACAGCCGTCTGCGCGAGCACTGGGTCGACGCCCCCGGCGGGGTCGGGCAGATCAAGGTGCGGATGTGGCTCGCGAACAACGGCAGCAACAAGGCCCTCTATTTGCTCGACGGCCTCCGCGCGACCAACGACGTCAGCGGGTGGGAACACGAGACCAACGCCGCGTGGCTGTCCGACCACGGGATCACGGTCGTCGAGCCGGTCGGCGGACAGTCCAGCTTCTACACGGACTGGTACGCGCCCAGCAACACCAACGGTCAGCCGTACACGTACAAGTGGGAGTCGTTCCTCACGCAGAACCTGCCCGACTTCCTGGCGAACAATTACGGCATCAGCCGTACCAGCAACGCCATCGCCGGGCTGTCGATGGGCGGCAACGCGGCGTTGATCCTCGCCGCCTACCACCGCGACCAGTTCACGTTCGCGGGCTCGATGTCGGGGTATCTGAACCTGTCGGCGCCGGGCATGCGTGAGGCGATCCGGTTGGCGATGCTCGACTCCGGTGGCTACAACTCCGACTGCATGTGGGGCCCGCCGTGGGATCCGGCGTGGCTCCGCAACGACCCGTTCGTCGCGGCGCCCCTCATGCGCGGGCTGCCGATGTGGATCTCGGCGGGCGCTGGCCTCCCCGGCCCGCACGATCAGCCGCAATCCGCCATCGACGTGTTCAACGTCGGAACCGGCATGGGCCTCGAGGCCATCGCGCTGGCCCAGAACCGTGCCTTCCAGGTGCGGCTCGACACCCTCGGCATCCCCGCGCACTACGACTTTCCGGCGACGGGAACCCACAGCTGGGGCTACTGGCAGGACCAGCTGTGGGCCATGTTGCCGATGATGAAGGCGTCGATCGGCGCCTGACCATGGCCTCCGGCCCCGTGAGTACTTGTTAACGTCCCGCGGTTAATAAGTACTCACGGGCGGCGAAGCCGCATAGGCTCGCGCCGCGGTGCTCAACCGGTGCGCCGCCGGGACAGGTTCTCGGTTGCGAGCCGGACGCGTTCCTCCGTGGCCAGGTCCAGTGATGCCGTGGCCTCGTCCAGCAGCAGGATGTCGGGGTCCACCAATTCGGCGCGGGCGAGGGCCAGCAACTGACGTTGCCCGGCCGACAGGTTGCGCCCGTGCTCCCCGATCGGCTGCAGGTAGCCGAGGGCGAGCCGGGACACCATCTGGGGGCCCCGACCGCTCGGCTGGCGGCCTCGACCTCCGCGTCGGTCGCGTCCGGGCGCCCATAGGCGACGGCGTCGCGGACGGTGGCGCCGAACAGGTGCGGCTCCTGCGGAACGACACCGAGTCGCTGCCGGAACGACGCGAGGTCCAGTGACCGGGTGTCGATACCGTCGATCCGCACCGCGCCGTCGGTGGGGTCGTAGAACCGGGCGAGCAACTTGAGCACCGTCGACTTGCCCGCGCCGGTCTGGCCGACGAGGGCGACCGTCTCGCCCGGTTCGATGCGAAGCGCCACCCCTCGCAGCGCCTCTCCCTTGCCGGATTCGTACGCGAAATGGACGTCGTCGAACACGATGCCGCCCTGGAGGCGGTCGAGGACGATCGGCTCGCCCGCCTGCGGCGTGGTGGTCGGTGTCCGCATCAGACCCCGCAGTCGGCCGAGTCCGATCACCGCCTGCTGGTAGCCGTCGAACACCTGCGAAAGCTGTTGCACGGGAGCGAAGAACAGTTCGACGTAGAGCACGAAGGCAATCAGGGTGCCGACGGTGAGGGTTCCGCGAGCTGATCGGTCGCCTCGAGCTGAAGCCGGGTGGTCTTGATCGACACGCTGAGCGAGGTTCCCTCCGGAACCTGATCGGGCACAGCGTCATCGAGAGCCAGCCCGCCGGAGGAACCGGAGGTGCAGGACGCGAGCCCGAGCGCCACGACGCCGGCGAAGGCGGTGCGTGTGAGGCGGCGATACCCGGCGGAAGACACGAGTGAACTGGACATGAATGATCCTTCGAAGGATGTGATCTCCGGTCGGGCACACCGGACGTGGTCGGTCGAGTGCCACAATGGAGCGAGAAAGGAAGAACAGAAAGGTATTTCGAGCGTCCGCCGAGGTCAGCGCGGAGACGTCAGATGCGACCCGGTCGCGAGCGGCGACAACAGGACTCGGAGCAACACGAGGATGTACGCACGCTGTCCGCCATGGTGGTGTTCACACCAATATCCTTGCGATCCAGTGCAATCGACGTCAACATAGCTTCCCACCGAATTAACTCCGGACCTGTGATACACGTCACGATATGCCGGCCAACGGCCGCACGAAGCTGGTGAGAGGCGCCCGGTAGAGCTCCGCGAGGATCACGGAGCCGGCGGATAACGGCAGTGCCCGCCCGGGAAAACTGGTGGACAACACGGACCGTGAGGGGTCGTCACACGTCGCCGACGACTCCCCGACTGCTCGCCGAACCGTGTCGAGAGAACCCGGAATCCGGCTCACGCCTTGGTCGCAGACGATCAGGACCTCCGGATTGAACAGGTCGAGCAGACGCGCTGCGACCACCCCCACGGAGTGCGCCCGTTCCTCGAACAGTGCCAGTGCCGCCGGCTGCCGACGTCGACCCGCGTCGAGAAGGTCGCCGAAGATCGGCCGCTCGATGATGCCGAGTTGCATCGCCCTGCGCACCAGCACCCGATCCGACAGGGTGGCCTGCACGCATCCGGTACGTCCGCAGGTGCACTCCTCGACACTGTTCTCGACGGGCACGTGCGCCACCGCGCCTGCCGCCGCGCGAGGACCGTGGTGGACCACGCCTCCGGTCGCGAATGCGGCGTCCACCACGTTCCCGACGAAGAGCTGCACCACGCTGTCCCGCGCCCGCGGCTCCCCGAACAACACCTCCGCGTCGATGAGGGCGCGCGCGTGCGAATCCATCCGGACGTCCAGACCGGTGCGGTGCTCGAGATCCGCCCTGACCGGGTACCCGTTCCATCCCGGGATCGGATGCTCAGGCACCACACCCGATTCCGAGTCGATCCAGCCGCCGGCCGCGAAACCGACGCCGATCGGGACGGATACGTCGCCGTGTCGGGCGGCCAGCGCCTCGAGGGTCGTCACCGCGTTCCGCAGGATCTCGGCCGGTCCCAGCCCGAGGTGCGGATCACGGGATCGCGCCAGCACCTGCCCGCGCAGGTCGAGCAACGCTGTGGTCACGTGGGTCATCGCCAGATGGATGCCGTAGACGACGAAACGGCTGTCGTCGAGGTCCACCGGGACGTGTGGCCGTCCCAGACCGGTGGGTCCCGAGATCTCCGGCAGTTCCCGCAGTAGACCGCGTTCGACGAGCTGTGCGCTGGCGGTGGTCACCGTCGCGGGTGAGAGCCCGGTGACCCGTGCGATCGTGCTGCGCGCGACCGGCCCGCGGTCGAGGACGGTGCGCAGCACCGTGCCCGCGCTGGCGCCGGAACGGCCGGCACCACGCCGGGTGTCGGGCTGGGTTCGCGCCATCGTTCCCACCTTCCCCGTGCGCAGTGATCTCGGTAGATCTCGAACGCTAACGAAGGGGAACGTGCAGTTCAACGGACTCGATTCCCGTGAATTTAACTCCCTGTGAGTACTTACTAACGTCCCGCGGTTAACAAGTACTCACGCGGCGCTAGCCACCCAGATTGACCTCGATGCAGTACGTGCGCTCGGGTTCGGAGAACGCGATGGGGAATGCGGTGTCGAACTCGTTGCACAGGGTTTCGTCGTTCTCGCCGTCCGCGCGTCTGACGACCTTGACGGTCTGCGTGTCGGTGCAGTCGGACGGCACGATCCGGCCGTCGTCCTCGAGCAGGTAGCAGGACCCCTCGATCATGTTCGGAACGAGGCAGAGCGTGGTCTGCACGCCCTCGTCCTCGCTCACGAGGGTGTAGGAGAAGTAGTCTTCCGCGCACTGGACGTCGCCGTCGTTCTTCTGCGCCACCTCGTACGTGGCCTCGCTGTCGGAGCAGTCCCGCTTCTCGTGTGAGGTGTCGGCCGCGGTCGTCGACGCGGATTCGAAGAACAGGCAGTCGCCGACGTCGAGAGCGTTCTTGTCGGCGCTCCTCACGGCGAACACACCGAACGCGGCGATGGCGGCGAGAATCACGACGGCGACGACACCGAGAGTGATGAACAACCCCTTCCGCGATTTCTTCGGCGGCGGCGGGTACTGGCCGGGCGGATACTGGCCGGGCTGCTGCCCGTACCGGCCCGGCGGGTACTGACCGGGCTGCTGCCCGTGCTGCCCCTGCGGGTACAGCTGCTGCGGGTACTGCCCCTGCTGGTAGGGCTGCTGCGGCCCACCTTGCGGGTACGGTTGCTGCGGGTTGTTCGGCGGTTCGCCGGGGACGTTCGGATCGGGACGGTTGGGGTCGTCGGGGGGCTGGGTCATCGCGAGCCTCGTCTCTGGGTCGATCCATCCGGCTGCACCTCAATTTAGGCCCCGACCGCCGCGGATGTGCAGGTATCGCGCCGCGTCGGAGGCTGCGACGTGGCGCGGTGTCGCTCAGATCAGGACAATGGACAGGCTGGCTACATCCGGCACCGCATTTTCGAGGAGGCTTCCGTGACCGACGGACCGTTGATCGTCCAATCCGACAAGACCCTGCTGTTGGAGGTCGATCACGAACGCGCGAACGACGCCCGCCAGGCGATCGCGCCGTTCGCGGAACTCGAGCGCGCGCCCGAACACGTCCACACCTACCGGATCACCCCGCTGGCCTTGTGGAACGCGCGCGCCGCCGGACACGACGCCGAGCAGGTGGTCGATGCGCTGGTCAACTTCTCCCGGTACGCGGTGCCCCAGCCGCTGCTGGTCGACATCGTCGACACGATGGCCCGGTACGGGCGGCTGCAGCTGGTGAAGAACCCGGCCCACGGTCTGACGCTGGTCAGCCTGGACCGCGCGGTCCTCACCGAGGTGACCCGGCACAAGAAGATCGCCCCGATGCTCGGTGCCCGGGTCGACGACGACACGGTCGTGGTCCACCCGAGCGAGCGCGGCCGTCTCAAGCAGTTGCTGCTCAAGGTCGGCTGGCCGGCGGAGGATCTTGCCGGGTACGTCGACGGCGAGGCGCACGCCATCGACCTGGACTTCGACGGCACGTCCCCCGGGTCCGCGGACGGCCAGTGGCACCTGCGCGACTATCAGGAGATGGCCGCCGACTCGTTCTGGGCGGGCGGGTCCGGCGTCGTCGTCCTGCCCTGTGGTGCGGGTAAGACGATGGTCGGTGCGGCGGCGATGGCCAAGGCGAAGGCCACCACGTTGATCCTGGTGACGAACACGGTCGCGGGACGGCAGTGGAAGCGCGAGCTGATCGCGCGCACGTCGCTCACCGAGGAGGAGATCGGCGAGTACTCGGGCGAGCGCAAGGAGATCCGCCCGGTCACGATCGCCACGTACCAGGTGATCACCCGGCGCACCAAGGGCGAATACAAGCATCTGGAACTGTTCGATTCCCGCGACTGGGGTCTCGTGATCTACGACGAGGTGCACCTCCTGCCCGCACCGGTGTTCCGCATGACCGCCGACCTGCAGTCCCGTCGACGCCTCGGCCTCACCGCCACCCTGGTGCGCGAGGACGGCCGTGAGGGCGACGTGTTCTCGCTGATCGGACCCAAGCGGTACGACGCGCCGTGGAAGGACATCGAGGCGCAGGGGTGGATCGCGCCCGCCGACTGCGTGGAGGTGCGGGTGACGCTGACGGACGCCGAACGGATGTCGTACGCGGTCGCCGAACCCGATGAGCGGTACAAGCTGTGTTCCACCGCGCACACCAAGATCGCGGTGGTGAAGTCGATCCTGGAACGGCACACCGACGCACCGACGTTGATCATCGGCGCGTACCTCGACCAGCTCGACGAACTGGGTGAGGCGTTGAACGCCCCGGTCATCAAGGGGTCGACCAAGAACAAGGAGCGGGAGGAACTGTTCGACCGTTTCCGGGCGGGCGAGATCCAGACGCTGGTCGTCAGCAAGGTCGCGAACTTCTCGATCGACCTGCCGGAAGCGTCTGTCGCCGTTCAGGTTTCGGGTACGTTCGGTTCTCGCCAGGAGGAGGCTCAGCGTCTGGGCCGCCTGCTGCGACCCAAGCACGACGGCGGCCAGGCCCACTTCTACTCGGTGGTGGCACGCGACACGCTCGACGCCGAGTACGCCGCCCACCGGCAGCGCTTCCTCGCCGAGCAGGGGTACGCGTACCGGATCACCGACGCGGACGACCTGCTGGGCCCGGCCATCGGGTGACCGCCTGCCACCGGACCGGGGCCTCTAAGCTGGGGCCGTGCGACATTTCGAGTTCACCGTCGACCGGCCCTACGCGAAGTCTGTCAACCAGACGTTCGCCGACATGCGACGCCTGCAGGTGTCGGCGATCGTGGTGGCGCTGCTGTTCGCGGCCGCCGCTGCCGGTCTGATCCTGCTCGCCCACCCCTGGTCGATCATCCTCGGTGTCGTCGTGGCGATCGCCGCGCTGACGTCCGTGTGGGTGGCGTTCTGGGTGCCGAAGAAGGTCGGCAGCATCGAGGAGTTGTACGCGAAGAGCCCGCTGGTGCCTGCGGTCGTCTCGGAGGTCCATCCCCGCGCGGTCACCCTGCTGTCGCTGATCGACGTCGCGAAGCCCTCGGCGGGCCGGGTGTCGTACGCCCTCGTCACTCGCAACGTTCCGATCCGGACCGGTCAGAAGCAGCGGGTGGGCGACAGGGTGCCGTCCGTCGCACTCCTGAACGACCGCAGCACCCGCAACGACGCCGACACGTGGGAGATGGTCAGCCCGATGCCGATCGCGTGGGGCACCCGCGACGCGGCCGTGCGTTCCCGCGCGGAGGACGCCATCGATCAGGTCGAATGGGATTTCCTGCAGAGCCGGATCCCCGAGTCCGAGCAGATCCGGACCAGCCCCGAGCAGCGAGTCGCGGTGTCCGAGCACGACCTTCCGGAGGGCCTGCGCTGATCGGCCGCTAGTCGGGCCAGCCTTCGGCCGGTTGCCGCGGGTCGCCTGCGAGCAGGGCGGCCACCCACGAATCGCGCCGGACGCCGCGCTGCACGAGCCCGGCGCGCTGGATGCCCTCGAACCGGAAGCCCACCCGGCGGGCGACCGCCGCCGAGTCGAGATTGCCGACAAACGCGCGCCATTCGATGCGTTCTAGCCCCAGGCTGTCCGGCCGGAACGCGAAATCGCACACCAGGTTCACCGCGGTCGTCATGAGACCCCGCGACCGTGCCGCCGGCGACAGCCAGTATCCGATCTCCGCCGCCGTCACGTCCCGAGCCATCAGTCCGATCATCCCCAGCACGGGACCGTCCTCGCGTTCGCGCAGCGCCCAGGTGGGACTGCGGTCGGCCCAGCCGGACGGCACCGTCTGCCGCACGAACTGCTCGGCGTCCGAGCGGCCGTACGGCGCGGGCATCGTCGTCCATTCGGCTATCGACGCGTCGCTGCACGCCGCGCAGATCTCGTCGACGTCGGTGACGACCGGCGGGCTCAGCCACACGTTGTCGGCGGCGAGGGTGACGACGAACATGCCCGCCACTCTATGCCCGGTAACGCGGTCCGCTGATCAACGCAGCGCGGGCAGCACTTCGTTCTCGAACAGTTCGATGCCCGAGGTGTCGTACGCGGCTTCGGGGAAGTAGAAGATGCCGTAGGACATGCCCTGCTCCTTCAGCACCGACAGCTTCTCGACGATCTGCTCCGGCGTTCCCACGCCGGGCATTCCGCGGAAGGCTCCCAGCGCACCCTCGGCGGCCTCGGCGCCGACGTGGGGGGTGAGCCGGTCCTTCAGGGTGAGCAACCGCTGCTCGACCTCCGCCTCGGTGGTGCCGATCGCGACGTTGTAGTTGGCCGAGCGGGTGATGGCGTCGAAGTCGGTGCCGACGGTGTCGCAGTGCTTCCGCAGGATCTCGGATTTCTGCGCGAAGCCCTCGGGTGTGCCGTCGAAGTTGGTGTACTGCGCGTACTTTGCCGCGATCTTCAACGTCACCTTCTCGCCGCCGCCGGCGATCCACAGTGGAATGCCGCCTTCCTGCAACGGAAGTGGGCGGACGATGGCTCCGTCGACCTGGTAGTGCTTGCCTTCGAGGGTCGCGGTGCCGTTGGTCCAGGCCTGACGCATGATCTGCACGCCCTCGTCGAGTCGGCCGAGACGCACACCGGCGGAGGGGAATCCGTATCCGTACGCTTTCCACTCGTGCTCGTACCAGCCGCCGCCGATGCCCATCTCGACGCGTCCGCCCGAGATGAGGTCGGTGGTGGCGGCGACCTTCGCGAGGTAGGCGGGGTTGCGGTAGCTCATCGCCGTACACATCTGGCCGAGACGCACCCGCGAGGTGACCGCCGCGAACGCGGACATGAGGGTCCACGCCTCGTGCGTGGCCTCCTCCGTCGGTGCCGGGACGGTATGGAAGTGGTCGTAGACCCACAGCGAATCCCAGGACGAACCCTGATCGGCGCGCAACGCGAAGTCGCGCATCACCGACCACTGATCCGAGGGATCGATTCCGACGAGATCCAGTCGCCAACCTTGAGGAACGAACAATCCGAAGCGCATGAAACGAATGTACCTATGCTTCCTGTTTTTCGAGCGGTGAGGAACCGGGCTCCGACGCGGTCGGCGGTGGCCACGGGGAATAGACCGGGATGAACCGGAACAGGAGTCCGGCGCCGACCAGCGCCGCTGCCCCGATCGCGGCGACGGCAGCCCCGAGCGGAACCACCGCGGCGAGCGTGCCGACGCCGAAGGGTCCGGCGAACATGCCGGTGTCGTGGGTGAGCCGCCAGGCGGCGAGGAATTCGGCGCGCGTCGCCGGTGGGGAGATGTCGGCGCCGAGCGTCATGATCACGCCGTTGCCGAGCCCGTTGCCGATTCCCATCAGGACGGCGACGACACCGATCGACAGGAGGTCGTGCGAAAACGGCAACGCCAGGTAGGACGCCCCGATCACCAGAAGCGACGGCACCGCGATGAACCGGCGGCCGTACCGGTCCATGAAGTGTCCGGCCGGATACGAGCACAGCAGATCGACCGCCGCTCCGACTCCGAAGACGAGACTGACCTGGGCGGCATCGAGTCCGAGATGGGCAGCCCACAGTGGCAGCACCGCCTCCCGCGAGGCGCGGGCCGCCCCCATCAGGAGCGACCCGGCGCCGAGCGTGGCCAGCAACTTCCGGTGCCGGCGCACAATCGACGGCAGCGTCGCGTGGGTACCGGCGGTGCCTGCGGGGCGCCTCGGCGGGTCGGGGACTCTCGACATCAGCCATCCGGACAGCACGACGCCGACGAACTGCACCATGAATCCGCCCCGGGCGCCGACCACAAGGATCACGGCGGCACCGAGCAGCGGTCCCACGAAGAAGCCGAGCCGCCACATCGCCGCGAACGACGACATCGCCCGGGCGCGCAGCCCGATCGGCACGGCGTCGGCCAGGTAGCTCTGGCGGGCCAGCCCCCACACGGCGTTGGCGAGCCCGGTCAGCAGTGCGCCCACACCCAGCATCCACGGTGTCTGCGCGAGCAGACAGACCAGCACTCCGGCGGCGCCGACGGTACTGCCGCCGATGATGGACCGCCGCTCCCCGAACCTGGCGACGATCCGGCCCGCGGGCAGGTCGCCCAGGACGGCGCCGAGCCCGACGACCGCGACGATCAGCCCGGACACGGCCACGGACGCACCCAGTTCGCGGGCCGTCAGTGCCATGACCGGGGCGGCGGCCCCCTGGCCGATGCCGAAGATCGCGGCGGGGACGAAGACGGTGGTGACGAGAGGTTTCAGACCGGTCTCGCCGCTCATGCGCTCGCTTCGTCGACCGCGCCCGCGAACCGGTTACCGACGTCCGTGAGACCGTAGTGACCGCGCAGGGTGGTCGCGGTGTACTCCGTCCGGAACAGTCCGCGCTGCTGCAGGATCGGGACGACACGGTCGACGAAGTCGTCCAGTCCGCCGGGCAGGTAGGGCGGCATGATGTTGAAACCGTCGGCCGCGCCCTGCTCGAACCACGTCTGCAGTTCGTCGGCCACCTGTTCGGGCGTGCCGGCGAACGTGCGGTGCCCGCGTCCGCCACCGAGCAGCCCGATCAGCTGCCGGACGGTGAGCGAACCGTCCGCGGCGAGATCCTTCACCAGCTGGTAGCGGCTCTTGTTGCCCTGGATCTCGTCCAGCGGCGGAAGCGGCGGAAGCGGGGCGTCGAGGGAATGCTTCGTGAGGTCGACACCGAGCATCGTGGACAGCTGCCGCAGCGAGTACTCGGGCGAGATCAGGTCGGTGAACGACTGCTCGAGCGCCTTCGCCTCCTCCTCGGTGTCCGCGATGAACGGCACGATGCCGGGGAGCACCTTCAGGTCGCCGGCATTGCGGCCGTGCTTGACGACACGCGCCTCGAGGTCGCGGTAGAACTCCTGACCCTGCTCCAGGGTGCGCTGTGCGGTGAAGACGGCCTCGGCGTACCGCGCGGCGAACTCCTTGCCGCTCTCGGACGAGCCGGCCTGCACCAGCAGCGGCCGCCCCTGGGCGGACCTCGGCGAGTTGAGCGGCCCCTTGACCCGGAACCGCGGCCCGTCGTGGTCGATGGTGTGGACCTTGCCGGGGTCGGCGAACACGCCGGTCTCCGGGTCGAGCACCACCGCGCCGTCCTCCCAGCTGTCCCACAGGGCGAGCGTGACGTCGACGAATTCCTCTGCGCGCTCGTACCGTCCGCTGTGGGCGGGGATGCCGTCGACGCCGAAGTTCGCCGCCTCGTCCGCACCGGCCGAAGTCACGATGTTCCACCCTGCCCGGCCGCCGCTGATGTGGTCGAGCGACGTGAACTTGCGTGCCAGGTTGTACGGGTCGGAGTAGCTCGTGGAGGCCGTGGCGATCAGTCCCACGTGTTCGGTGGCGACGGCGATCGCCGACAGCAACGTGACGGGCTCGAAGATCGCCTGCGTGTTGTGCTTGATCCGCGGTCCGACGGCGAGACCGTCCGCGAAGAACACGGAATCGAGCTTGCCCCGCTCCGCGATCCGGCCGAGTTCCTGGAAGTGTGCGACGTCCAGAACGCGGTGCGCCTCGGTGCGGGGATGGCGCCACGCCGCCTCGTGATGTCCCACACCCATGAGAAAGGCGTTGAGGTGGAACTGGGAATCCTGTGACATGTGGAGTTTCTTTTCCGGTAAGTGACTAGACCCGCCAGCGGGACAGCCTGCGTTCGATCAGTACGAGAACGGCGTTGAGCGTCAGCCCGAGAACAGAGATCGCGACGATGCCCGCATACATGTTGGGGATCTGGAAGTTGAACTGGGAGGCGGTGATCAGGTAGCCGAGGCCTGCCTTGGCCCCGACCATCTCGGCGGCGATCAGCACGAGGATCGACGACGCCGCCGCCATGCGGATTCCGGTGAAGATGGTGGGAACGGCGGCGGGCAGCACGACCTTCTGGAACAGGCGCACGGGCGACAGTCCCAGCGAGGACGCCGACTTGATCAGCAACGGGTCGACGGTGCGCACACCGGAGATCGTGTTCAGCAGGATCGGGAAGGTGCACGCGTAGATCACCAGGGCGATCTTGGACTCCTCACCGATGCCGAGGATCAGGATGAACACGGGGAGCAACGCCAGCGCCGCCGTGTTGCGGAACAGCTCCAGGATCGGGTTCAGGAAGTCCGACACCGGGCGGTACCAGGCGATCGCGATGCCCAGCGGGATCGCGATCACGACCGCCACGAAGAATCCGATCAGGGCGCGGGAGAGGCTGGCGGACACGTGCTGCCACAGCTCACCGCTCTTGAGCAGATCGAAGAATGCCTCGACCACCGTGGTGAACGGGGGAAGGAACACCTCGTCGACGAGACCGACCCGCGGAGCGATCTCCCACAGTGCCAGGAAGGCGACGATCGCGACGGACGGCTTGAGGATCCGCCAGGCGATCGGACGCAGTGCCGCACCGGCACGCTGGACAGCACCCGGCTGCGGCGGGGTGGAAGCGGGCGACGGAGCCGAGGTCCCGGGTCGATCGATTGCGACGGGAGCTTCCGGTGACGCGAGTGCGCTAGACATGTGCTTCCTCCTTCTCGATTACCTGTGCACGCTCCACTTCGCCGTGCAGCAGCGTCCAGATGCGGTGGCGGTAGTGCCGGAACTGCTCGTTGGACCGGACGTCCTCGCCGCTGCGGTCGATGTCGATGTCCACGAACGTCTTCACCCGGCCGGGCCGCGACGTCAGGACGGCGACCCGCTGCCCGAGGTAGATGGCCTCGTCGATGCCGTGCGTGATGAACAGGATGGTCTTGCCGGTGGCCTTCCAGATGCGTAGCAGTTCGTCCTGCAGCGACTCACGGGTCTGCGCGTCGAGCGCCGCGAACGGCTCGTCCATCAGCAGCACCTCGGGATCGAACGCGAGGCTGCGGGCGATCGCGACGCGCTGCTTCATGCCGCCCGACAGCTCGTGCGGGTACCGGTCGCCGAAGCCCTTCAAGCCGACGAGCTCGAGGTAGTGCTCGGCCAGTTCGCGCCGTTCCTTCTTGGGCAGTCCCTTGGCCTCGAGCCCGAATTCGATGTTGTGCCGGGCCGTCCGCCACGGCAGGAGTGCGTACTGCTGGAAGACGATTCCGCGGTCGAGACCGGGCCCGGTCACCGGCTGCCCGTCGAGCAGGATCCGGCCCGACGTGGGGGTGCTGAGTCCGCCGAGCAGGTCGAGCAGCGTGGACTTCCCGCAACCACTCGGCCCGACGAGGACGAGGAATTCGCCGTCTGCGAGATCGATGTCGATGTCCTCGATCGCGGTGAACTTGTCCTTGGACCCTCGCACGTCGAACTGTTTGGTGACGTGCTCGAGGCGGAGCTTGGGCGTCTGAACCCGATCGGGGTTCGAGGCGGTGGTGCTCATTTCTGTCCTTCCAGTACTTCTCCGTCGGGCCCGCTCTCGGGCTGGAACGTGCCGTTGGCGTACGGGTTGAATTCGTTGGTGTAGAGGTCGGTTGCGGTCAACTTGCCCTCGTCGAGCTCACCGTTGCGGACGAGCCAGTCGATCCAGGTCTGCAGTTCCTTCTCCTGGATCACGGCCCCGGCGACAGGAATCCCGGAGCTGCGCCAGTAGTCGATGGCCTCGTCGCTCTCGTTGCGGCCACGCTTGTCGATGATGCTCTTGAACCGTGCGACGACCTCCTCACGCGGAGTCACCTGGGTCCATCGGATGGCCCGGGCCGTGCCCTGCACGAAGTCCGCAACGGCGTCCTTGTTCTTCGCCAGGAAGTCGTCGCGCACCACGTAGGTTCCGTAGCTGAATGCGCCGAACAGATCCCGGTCCGTGAACAGCGGCCGGATACCCCCACGCTCCTGGGCTGTTTCGCGGAAGATGCCGTTGATGGCGGCCACGTCGATCTGACCTTCGCGCAGGGCCGTTTCGTTGTTCACCGGCGGAACCACGGTCAGCTCCACCTGTTTGATCTCGTCCTGGGTCAACCCCTGCTGGGCCAGCCACTCCCGGACCAGGAACTCGTGGTGCGCACCGAGCGTGTTCATCCCGACCTTCTTGCCGATCAGGTCGCGCGCCGAGCGAATGGGGCTGCCGTCCAGCACGAAGTATCCCGTGTACTCGCCGGCGTCCGCGCCGTAGGAACTCAGCACCGACGTGATCGGTGCCCCGGCGGCATTGAGTTTGACGACGGCTCCGTTGAACGCCGAGCCGAACTCGATGTCACCGGTGGCCGCCGACTGGATGTCCTGCGGGCCGCTGGTGGTGTCGCCGACCCATTCGAGCGTGATCTTGTCGTAATACCCTAGGTCCTCGGCGAGCTCGTGGAATCCCACGTCCCCGGCCCACCCCTGGTAACGCAGGACCGTCCTCCCGTCCTCGATGGTGGCGGTCTCCGACGAGCCGGCGCACCCCGCCACTCCCGAGGCCAGCGTGAACAGTGCTGCGGTTGCCGCGAGGGCGCGCACGGCGCCGCGCCGGAAGTGGGACATCGACATCACTTTCTTCTCGTGGGGATCTGGGGTGGAGTTCACTTGGCGGCCAGCGCTTGTCCGTCGGGGCCGCTGTCGGCGGGGTACGTGCCGTTGGCGTACGGGTTGTACTCGTTGGTGTAGACGTCGGCGGGCGTGAGCTTGCCGTCCTCGAGTTCCCCGTTGCGGACCAGCCAGTCGATCCAGGTCTGAATCTCCTTGTCGGTGATCACGCCACCGGGACCCGCCACACCCGGCGTCTTCCAGTAGTCGACGAGGTCGGTGGTCTCGTTGCGGCCGCGCTTGGTGATGATGTCCTTGTACTTCGCGATCACGTCGTCGCGCGGAGTCGTCTGGGTCCAGCGGATCGCGCGTGCCGTGCCCTGCACGAAGTCCGCGACGGCGTCCTTGTTCTTCGCGATGAAGTCGTCGCGGAACAGCAGCGAACCGTAGGTGAAGGAACCGAAGATGGATTCGTCGGTGAACAGCGGGCGGATGCCGCCGCGTTCGACCGCCTTGTCGCGGAACACGCTTCCGAGCGTGCCGACGTCGATCTGACCCTGCCGCAGCGCCTGTTCGGTGTTCACCGGCGGAACGACGGTCAACTCGACCTGCTTGATCTCGTCGGGGGTCAGGCCCTCCCGCGCCAGCCACTCACGCACGAGGAACTCGTGGTGCGCGCCGAGCGTGTTCATCCCGACCTTCTTGCCGATCAGGTCACGTGCCGACGTGATCGGGCTTCCGTCGAGCACGTAGTACCCGTTGAACGTCTCCTTGTCGGAGCCGTAGTAGCCGATGACGGACGTGATCGGCGAATCGGCCGCGGCCAGCTTCAACACCGCACCGTTGAACGCGCCACCGAAGTCGGTCTGCCCCGTGGCGGCATTCTGGATGCTCTGCGGCCCACTGGTGGTGTCGCCGATCCAGTTCAGTTCGACCTTCTGGTAGTAGCCCAGGTCGGCCGCGAGTTCCGGGAACGAGACCTGTCCCGTGGTCCCCTCGTAGCGCAACACCGTCTTTCCGTCGGCTGTCGTGGTGGTCTCGGAACCGGAGCACGCGACAGCAAGGCTGGTGAATGTGAGAAGGGCGGCCGCTGCGGCCAGAGTCCGCGCGAAACGTGGACGAATCATCGAAGGTCTTCCTAGTGTGTGATGCCCGCCCACGACGAAGCGGCGGGTCCTGCGAGCGCACTCCCGAACCCGCCCGGCGGACGCCGGACGGGTGAGCAGGACGTGCAGAAGAAAAAGGGGTGCGAAAAAGCCAGGTCAGCTACGACAGCCGAAACACTGGAACATGGCAGACTCCCTGGACGTGGTGTGGTCGCCACACCATACGTCCGGACCCACCACCAGGGTCAACGGTTACGCACACGACGGATTTTATGTCTGGACCGCACGTAGGATATCGGCATGCCCACTGCGACGCTGGTAGACGAATTCGAGTCCCACCGGCCGCATCTGCTCTCCGTAGCGTACCGGCTGACGGGAAGCGTCAGCGACGCGGAGGACGCCGTGCAGGAGTCGTGGCTACGACTCGACGACGCGGACGCCGCGAACATCCGCGACCTCCGGCCGTGGCTCACGACGGTGGTCGGGCGGATCTGCCTCGACCGGTTGCGGTCGGCCGCGGTGCGGAGGGAACAGTATGTCGGCCAATGGCTTCCGGAACCCATCGTCACCGGACTGTCGCCGTCAGCCGAGCCGGACCCGCTGGAAGCGGTCGTCCGGGACGAGGACAACCGCCTCGCCGCGCTGATCGTGCTCGACACGCTCACCCCTGCGCAACGGGTTGCGTTCGTGCTGCACGACGGTTTCGGGGTGCCGTTCGACGAGGTAGCCGGGATTCTCGGAATCGAGACGCCCGCGGCGCGTCAGCTCGCGTCGCGGGCCCGCAAGGCCGCTGCCGCAACCACACCCGCCGTTCCCGACGAGGAGCATGCGCTCGCCGTGCAGCGACTGCTCGAGGCACTCGCCGCCGGCGACCTCGACGCGGTGGTCGCGGCGCTGCACCCGGATGCCCTCGTCATCGGCGACGCCAACGGCACCACGAGCACCGCCGTCAACGTCATCCGCGGCGCGGACAAGTTCGCCCGCTTCTTCCTCGGTCTCATCGAACGGTACGGGCCGGCGGTGTTCACCGTCATGCAGCCGGTCCTGGTCAACGGCCAGCTGGGCTTCTTCAGTGCCGCACTCACCGGCGACGAGGCCCACCGCAGCTCGCCGCCGCGAGTGGGTGGGTTCACCGTCCGGGACGGACTCGTCTACGCGGCGTACGACATCGCCAATCCGGAGAAGTTCGGCGGGATCAGGCTCCCGGGCCTTCCTTCGTGACCGCGGCGTCGTCGGCCCACGGCACCCGGCACGAATCGGTGCCGAAACCCTGCTCCGTGATGCCCAGCGCCGAGTACATCCGGGCGCGCATGTTCTCGATGCCGATCTGGTAGGACAGTTCGACGACACCGGCCCGGCCGAACCGGCGCTCGAGGTCTGCCACCTGTTCGTCGGTGACCGTGGTGGGCGTCGCCGTCATCGCGTCGGCGTATGCGATGGCCGCGCGCTCGTCCTCGCTGTACGCGGGCGAGTCGGCGTAATCGGCGATGTGCTGGAGCCGCTCCACGTCGAGGCCGTCGAGGCGTTGCAGCATCGTGCCGAAGTCCACGCACCACGAGCAGCCGATCGTCCACGCCACGCGGTAGACGGCGATCTCCCGCACGTTCGCGGGAAGCACGGTCGACGCCTTCTGCACCGCCAGCTCGTGCCGGGCCGACGCGACGAACAGCTTGCGGTGATGGGCGAGCACGGTGAACGGCTCGGGCACCTCGTCGAACTTGTGGGCAGCATATTTGTAGGCGACCTTCACCAGCGGGCTCGCGTCCGCCGGGGCCACTGCGGGAATGCGGGGCATTGCGTCCTCCATCGTCACCGGGCGCCCTTCGCGCGCCGTCTACAGAGAAGACGAGACAGCCCCGCAGAACGTGACGCGGCCCTGTGCAACCCTCGCCGCCACACCGACTACGCTGCAGTAATGCCCGCAACGCCGCGCAACCGCACCG
Source organism: Rhodococcus sp. A14 (assembly GCF_011603105.1). Lineage (NCBI taxonomy): Bacteria > Bacillati > Actinomycetota > Actinomycetes > Mycobacteriales > Nocardiaceae > Rhodococcus > Rhodococcus sp. A14. Next base: position 19,811 of record NZ_JAAOQS010000037.1, read on the forward strand.
TCCAGCGCTTGCAGCCGTTCGCGTCCACCATCTTTGCCGAGATGACGGCGCTCGCCGTGCGCCACGACGCCATCAACCTCGGCCAGGGTTTCCCCGACACCGACGGTCCCGCGTCCATGCTCGACACCGCGCGCCGAGCCATCGCGGACGGGCTCAACCAGTACCCACCCGGCCCCGGCATGCCCGTGCTCCGACACGCTGTCGCGGCCGACCGCCTGGCCCGGTACGGGCTCGACCACGACCCCGACTCGGAGGTGCTGGTCACCGTCGGCGCCACCGAGGCCATCAGCGCCGCCATTCTGGGGCTGGTCGAACCGGGTGAAGAAGTGGTGCTGATCGAGCCGTACTACGACTCCTACGCAGCGTCGGTCGCGCTGGCGGGAGCGGTGCGACGCAGCGTGCCGCTCGCCCGCTCCGGCACGAAGTTCCTCGTCGACCTCGACGCTCTGCGAGCCGCGATCACACCGAAGACCCGGATGCTGGTGATCAACACCCCGCACAATCCGACCGGCACCGTGTTCACCCCGGAGGAGATCGCCGCCGTCGCGGAGCTGGCCTGCGAGCACGACCTGCTGGTTCTCAGCGACGAGGTGTACGAACACCTGGTCTTCGACGGCCGAACGCACACCGCCCTGGCCACTCTGCCGGGAATGTACGAACGGACCGTCTCGGTGTCGAGCGCCGCCAAGACGTTCAACGTCACCGGGTGGAAGATCGGCTGGGCGTGCGGTCCGGCGGAACTGATCGACGCCGTCCGGACCGCGAAGCAGTACATGTCCTTCGTCGGCGGCGGACCGTTCCAACCCGCGGTGGCGCATGCGCTGAGCCACGAGCAGCAGTGGGTGAAAGAGCTGCGGGACAGTCTGCAGGCCAAGCGGGACGTGCTCTACGACGCGCTCGTCGCGTCCGGTCTGGAGGTCCATTCGGGCGGCGGCACGTACTACCTGTGCGCCGACATCACCGCGATCGGCGAACGCGACGGCATCGACTTCTGCCGCAGGCTCCCGGAGCGCATCGGCGTGGCCGCGGTGCCGGTCAGTGTGTTCACCGACCATCCGCAGCCGTGGAACCCGCTGGTGCGGTTCGCGTTCTGCAAGCAGGACCACGTGCTCGAGGAGGCGGCGCGGCGGCTCCGGACCCTCGGGGAGCCCGGATCGTGACTGCCCGCACCATCCCCGCCGACTTCGTCCGGCGATCGCTCGAGCTGTCGGCGCGCAGTGGGGTCGATCTCTCCCCCGCGCTGTCGGCGGCGGGAATCACGACGGCGTCGCTGGAGGATCCGCTGGCCCGGTTGACGCCGACCCAGGTCACCGCGTTCACCCAGGCGGTCTGGCAGATCACGGGCGACGAATTGTTCGGGCTCGGGCCGGCCCCGGTCCCCCGCGGCACGTTTCGGCTCGTCTGCCTCGCGCTGATCCACACCGCGGATCTGTCCGCCGCTCTCGAGCGGATGGCCGACATCCTGCGCGCCCTGCCGTCGCTGCCCGCGCTGCACATCGGTCCCGGTGTCAACGGCGGAACCCGGATGACCATCGACATCCGCCCGGCCGCGGCCGAACGGTCCACCGAGGACGTGCAGTCGTCGCTCGAGGCGACGCGGGTGACCACCGATTTCCTGCTGATCCTGCTTCATCGTTTCGCGGCGTGGCTCGTGGGCAAGAGGGTCCGGTTGCTGGCAGTGGAACTGCCGTATCCGGCGCCGCTGCCGCACCTCGCCGAGAACTACGATCACATCTTCGGTGTCCCCGTGACATTCGATTCCGACCTTCCCGCAGTCGAATTCGACAACGCCGTCATGCGGGCGCCCATCATCCAGACCGAGGAGACGCTCGAGGACTACCTCCGAGAGTCACCGACGCTGCTGATGTCGGAGCGTGACTACGACAGCACGGCGTCGGCGCAGGTGCGCCGGGTCCTCGAGCTGGGCATGAAAGGCCGGACGTCGACGGCCGAGGACATCGCGGAGATGCTGTCGATCAGCGTCCCCCACCTGCGCCGCCTGCTCCGGCAGGAGGGGACGTCGCTGAATCAGCTGCGCGAGGAAGTGCTCCGCGACGCCGCCGTGGCCGGGCTCCGACGAGGCGAGACCGTGGAGGACCTGTCGGCGCGACTCGGCTTCTCCGAGCCCAGCGCGTTCCGTCGCGCCTTCAAACGCTGGACCGGCAGCACCCCGAGTTCCTACCGCGGAGCGTGACAGCGCGTCAGCTGACGCAGAACTCGTTGCCCTCGGGGTCTGCCATCGTGACCCACTCGCTCGGTCCCTGGCGGCCGCGGTGCAGCACGGTGGCGCCGGACTGCTCCAGCTTCTCGGCGACCTCGTAGCGGGCGTCGCCGACCCTGATGTCCAGGTGGAGCCGGTTCTTCACCGTCTTCCGTTCGGGAACCAGCTGGAACAGCACGCGCGGGCGCTCCGGGTGCTCCGGATCGCGGATGGCCTGGCCCTCCCGCCAGACCAGGACACCCTCGAACTCCATGGTGTCGGACTCCTGCGCGTGGCCGGCCTGGACGAGCCCGCGGATGAACTCCTCGTTGCTCGGCTCCACCTCCCAGCCGAGCGTCTGCGCCCACCATTTGGCCAGGGTATGCGGGTTCTCCGAGTCCACTGTGACTTGAAATTCATATCCCATGGCCCGACGGTACAGCGGGGCACCGACAGGTCCCAGTGAGCCGAATCCCGGCACCTGCCGGTGTCAGGGTTTGACGAGGATCCGGATGGGGTCTCCCTCGTGGTTCGCGAGCTTCTCGATGCCCTTTGCGACGTCCTCGAGCGGGATGATCTCGCTGATCGACCGTGACAGGTCGAGGCGGCCACGGGACACCAGTTCGGCGAGGGTTTCGATGTCCACGTTCTTGTAGCCGAGGTGGCCGAGTACCTGCTTCTGGGACAGTCCGAACTGCGCGGTGGTGCCCACCGAGGCCTCCTGGGCGCTCAGCCCGACCGCCACGAGTCGGCCTCCCACCGTCAGGCAGTCGAGTGCCTGCTCGAACGTCACTGTCAGTCCGGCCGCGTCGAACGCGACGTCGAGCATCCGGCCGCCCGTCGCGTCGGCGACCTTCTCCTTCAGGTTCTCGTCCCGGGAGTCGAATGCGTAATCGGCCCCGAGCTCCAGGGCACGTTCCCGCACAGCGGGATTGATGTCGAACGCGATCACGGGGACAGCTCCGACCAGGCGCGCCAGCTGCACGATGTGGGTGCCGACTCCACCCACGCCCCACACGCCGACGGTCTCCCCGACCACCACCTTGCCGGTGCGCACGACCGCGCCGAACGGCGTCGACACCGCGTCGGCGAGGATGGCCGCCTGCTCGAACGGAACGTTGTCCGGGATGCGGGTCAGTCCCCCCGCCTGCGCCACCGTGTATTCGGCCCACGCGCCGTCGTAGGCGAACGCCATCAGCTGGATGCTCAGACAGTTCGTGAGGTCCCCGCGGCGGCAGTTGCGGCACGCAAAGCAGGGCCGGCCCGCGGACGGCACGACGCGGTCTCCCTCGGACCAGCCGGTCACTCCGGCACCGAGTTTCGCGATGGTGCCCGACGCCTCGTGGCCCTGCGTCACCTCGGGCAGGAGCGCGGGGAACGTGCCGTCGATCAGGCTCAGGTCGGAATGGCAGATGCCGCAGAACTCCACTTTGACGAGCACTTCACCGGGTCCGGGTTCCGGAATCGGAACATTTTCGACCGCAATGCTTTTCGTGTCGGCATGGAATCGCTGCGCCCGCATGGTCTCGGCCATCTCTCACCCTTCGTCGTCGTCGCTTCCGACGGTACCCGCGAAACATGCTCATGCGTGCATAATTCAGGCCACTGCCGGTTCAGACCGTCGCGGGCCGCGTCCGGTCGAGAGCGAGGTGAACGGCGAGGCCGCCGAGGACGCTTCCCATCACGAACTTCTGCGCACGCAGCCACACCGGGCGTCCGGACAGGAACGCCGCGACAGTTCCTGCGACGCAGACGATCAGCGCGTTCACGGTGAGCGCGACCACGATCTGCACGGTGCCCAGCAGCAGGCTCTGCAACCACACCGGCCCAGCGCCGGGGTGGACGAACTGCGGGATCAGCGCCAGGTACATCACCGCGATCTTCGGATTGAGCAGGTTGGTCGTGAGCCCCATCAGGAACAGCCGGGCGGACGAATCCCGGGGCAGCCCGCGGGCAGGCGCGAACGGCGCGTGCCCGCCGGGCCGCAACGCCTGCCACGCCAGCCAGCCCAGGTAGCACGCGCCCGCCAGCTTCAGCGCGGTGTACGCCTGCGGGACGGCGGAGAACACCGCCGAAATGCCCAGTGTCGCAGCAGCCAGATAGCACAGGAATCCGAGAGCGACCCCGGCCAGCGAGACCAGCCCCGCCGCCCTGCCCTGAGTGATGCTGCGCGAGACCAGATACACCATGTTCGGTCCCGGTGTGAGAACCATGCCGAGGGCGATCGCCGCCACTCCGAGTACCGCCGCCGAATCGATCATGCCCGTGACGATCCCACCGCGGCGACGCGCCGTCGCGGTCCAGTCCGGCCTCGGTGGACCTGTGTCCGGGTTGCATTCGTCGACGACCAGTGGGAACGTCGGAAGAGTAAAGCGTTGTCCAATCCGAAAGGGTGAAACACGAGTTATGCGTACGGCCGTAGCCGACAACTACCCCACGAGGGACCGCAACGAGTGCACGATGACCGTCCGCCAGGACCCGGTCACCTGGTCGGACCAGAAACGGGGTGATACCCGCTCCGGTCCGCTCACCGCGAATCAGATTGCCGACTACGACAAACGCGGATATCACTCCGCCGAGTCGATCATCCCACCACGCGACGTGTTCAACCTGGTCGACGAGATGACCCGCCTCGCCGAGACCGATACGCTGCGCGGCGACGGCCGGGTCGTGCGGGAGAACGGCGACGGCGCCGTCCGTTCCGTGTTCGACGTCCACCGTCTCAGCGACGTCGTCGACGAGATCATCCGCCGCCCCGAGGTGGTGGGTATCGCCCGGCAGATCCTCGGTTCGGACGTCTACGTCCACCAGGCGCGACTCAATTTCAAGCCCGGTTTCTCCGGCGGCCCGTTCTACTGGCACTCCGACTTCGAGACCTGGCACGCCGAGGACGGCATGCCCACTCCTCGCGCCGCGAGTATCTCGATCGCGCTCACCGAGAACTACGGGCACAACGGCGGGCTGATGATCATGCCCGGATCTCACCGCGCGTTCGTGTCGTGCGCCGGCGAGACCCCCGAGGACTACTACAAGGAATCGCTGGTCAGCTACGTTCCACCCACGGGTTCGCCCGATCAGCCGACGCTCACCCGGATGGCGAACGAGTACGGCATCGACATGATGACCGGACCGGCCGGCTCCGCCACCGTGTTCGATTCCAACTGCATGCACGGTTCGAACGGCAACATCACGCCGTTCGCGCGTTCCAACCTCTTCATCGTGTTCAACAGTGTCGAGAACACCCTGACGGATCCGTTCTCGGCGCCCGCCCCGCGCCCCGACTACCTCGGTAGCCGGGATTTCACCCCCTTGCGGTAACGAGCACCATGACGTACCGCGGCCCGCTCCCTGACGTCGGAGCGGGGCCGCGGTCTGTCGATGCCGCGAAACCCGTAGCCTTCGCGCCGTCCTGCATGCGACGATGACTGGGCACGGTTCGACCGCCCGGCCGGGCGCCGGCCGAACCTTCATCTCCCGGAACGGGGAATGATGTTTGCCTACATCGCGCGCACTGTCGTCGCACACCCGTGGCACGTCATCGCGACCTGGGTGGTCGCGGCAATAGCCGTCATCCTGTTCGCACCGAGTCTCGACGACTACACCACCGGCAACCAGCAGACGTTCCTGCCCAGTTCATTCGAGTCCTCCGAGGCGCAGGCCGTCGGAAACGAATACTTCCCGAGCCTGTCGGGCGCCACCGGCAGCCTGGTGGTGGTCCGCGCCGACGCCGCCCCGCTGTCACCCGCCGACCAGCAGACGGCGCTGAATCTCGCGACCACGCTTCAGAATTCGGCGATCCCGGGAGTCGTGAGCGTGCAGGGGTCGCCTGCGTCGCTGTCCGCCGACGGGAAGGCCGCCGCACTGCAGGTGGTGTTCGACGGACAACCCGGCGACGACCAGGTCAACGACGCCGTGCCGGTCATCCGGGGCGACGCCGAGCAGCAACTGAACGGCACCGGCCTGGTGAGCGGGCTGACCGGGAACGCGGCCATTCAGGTCGACACCACCGCCGCCTACGACAACGCCGACAAGGTCATCACGATCGCCACGGTGATCGTCATCCTCACCCTGCTCGGCCTGATCTTCCGCAGCCCCGTCATCGCCGTGCTGCCGGTTGTCGTGATCGGTGTGGTGCTGTCGGTGGTCACCGGACTGACCGCCGTGCTCGCCGATCTGTTCGACTTTCAGGTCAGCACGTCGCTGCAATCCATACTCGTGGTCGTCCTCTTTGGTGTCGGCACCGACTACATCGTCTTCCTGCTGTTCCGCTATCGCGAACGTCTCCGGCAGCAGGCCGCGGCGGGGTCCACCACCGACACCCATCGAGAGGCCCTCGTGTTCTCCACCGACGTCGTCGGGCGCGTCGTCGCGTCGTCGGCGCTCACGGTCATCGTCGCGTTCGCCGCCCTGCTACTGGCGAAACTCGGCTCGCTCACCACGCTCGCGCCGGGACTCATCGTCGCCGTGGCCGTCATGCTGGTGACGGCGTTGACGCTCATCCCCGCCGTGTTCACCGTGCTGGGCCGCCACCTGTTCTGGCCGCTCGGACCGGGGCACGACAGCCCCCACACCCCGTTCGCCTCGATCGGCGCCGCGATCGGGCGCCGGCCAGCCGTGTTCGCCGTCGCGATCGGCGTCGTGTTGATCGCGCTCGCCTCCTTCGCGTCCGGCTACAAGTCGACGTACAACACGCTGGGGGAACTGCCCTCCGACACGCCGTCACAGCAGGCCTTCGACACCCTCGATCAATCCTTTCCCGCGGGTGCGCTGAGCCCGACCCAGGTGTACGTCGTGGCTCCCGGACCGCTGGATCCCGCGTCGCTGACCCCGCTCGTCACCGCTCTCACGCAGGTGCCGGGCGTGTCCTCGGTCGCCCCGCCGCGACCCAGTCAGGACGGTCGAGCCGCGCTCGTCAACGTCGTACTCGCCGACGACCCCTACTCGAACGCGTCCCTCGACCTCGTCGAGGGACCGATCCGCGACGCCGCCCACGGAGCGGTCCCCGGCTCGGAAGTCGTTGTGGGAGGGCAGACATCCACGTTCGTCGACGTCCGCGCGCAACTCGCGGCGGATACGCGCCTCGTGTTCCCCGTCGCCGCAGTCGCCATCGCGCTGATTCTCGCCCTGCTCCTGCTCGCCGTGCTCGCCCCGCTCAACCTGCTGGTGTGCGTCGCACTCACGTTCGTCGCCACCCTCGGCGCCGTGGTGATCCTGTTTCTGCACGGCCTCGGCTACGACGGGATCGACTTCTCGATTCCGATCGTGCTGTACCTGTTCGTCGTCGCGATCGGCACCGACTACAACATCCTGCTGGCCTCGCGACTGCGCGAGGAATTCCGCAACGGGTACACCCCGCGTGAGTCCGCGCGGATCGCCGTCTCCAACGACGCTCCCACGGTGGCCGCCGCCGGTCTGATCCTGGCGCTGACCTTCGCTTCCCTGACCCTCACCGGACTGGCCAACCTCGCCGAACTCGGCTTCGGTGTCGCGATCGGTGTCGCCATCGCCGCCTTCGCGATGGCCCCGATGCTGGTACCGAGCCTGGCGGCACTCGAACGTCGCGCCTTCTGGTGGCCGAGCAGGCAGAAGGCGACCGTCGACACCGGCGACGACCGCGAGCCTGCGGTGCCGCGGTGACAACCGCCGCCGTTCCCCGGGCTTCCGTGTAGACGCACCACTTCTCCGCAGCCGCACTCCTTCCAGGGCCCCAAAAGTAGTGCGCGAACCAAGAAGGGGTGCGTCTGAGCGGCGACTGCCGCCTCGAGAAAACAGTGGGAACATACGTTCGAATATCGGGTAGCATGGCGGCATGACTTCCGCGGATGCGCGGTATGCGCTCCAGGCCTCACTGTTCGACGACGCGTCGTTCGGTGTCGATCTAGGCGCGCTCGGGTCGACGGTGCAGCGTCGCATGCTCACGGCGGGAGCGTGGGTCGACGTGCGGCCTGGGTGGCTGACCGGTTCCGACGAGCTGTTCACCACGCTCGCGGAGACGGTGCCGTGGAAGGCGGAGCGGCGCCAGATGTACGACCGGGTGGTCGACGTCCCACGCCTCGTCCGGTTCTACCCGGAGGGTGAGCCGCTCCCCGACCTGCTGCTGGTCGCGGCACGCGACGCCCTGAGCACGCATTACCTGCCCGAACTGGGCGAGAAGTTCGCCACTTCCGGACTCTGCTTCTACCGCGACGGCTCCGACAGCGTCGCCTGGCACGGCGACGACACCGGCCGGAGCCGCACCGAAGACACCATGGTCGCCATCCTCTCGCTCGGCGCCGCGCGTCCGCTGCTGCTGCGTCCGCGCGGCGGCGGGCACTCGATCCGGTACTCGCTCGGCCACGGTGACCTGCTGGTGATGGGTGGTTCCTGCCAGCGCACCTGGGAGCATTGCGTACCGAAGAGCACCCGCCCGCTCGGACCGCGGATCAGCGTGCAGTTCCGCACGAGAGGCGTGCGGTGATCACTTCCGACGTGCGGCCACTGCCTGCGCGAGACGGTCCAGCTGCGCCGCCGTCGTGTTCCAGTCGATGCACGCGTCGGTGATGGACTGGCCGTACGTGAGGTCCTCGGCCTTTCCGAGCGTGAGGTCCTGACGACCGGCTTCGATGAAGCTCTCCACCATCACACCGACGATCCCCTTCTCGCCTTCCTCGAGCCGCACCGCGATGTCGTTCAGCACGTCGACCTGCCTCTCGTGGTTCTTGCTGCTGTTGCCGTGGCTGGCATCGATGACGACCCGCTCCGGCAGACCGCCCTTGCGCAGCCGGGCGAGCGTGTCCGCCACCGTCTCCGCGTCGTAGTTCGGTCCGTCGCTGCCCCCGCGGAGGATGACGTGGCAGTCGGGGTTACCGACCGTGCGGATCAGCGCGGCCTGCCCGTCGAGGTCGGTGCCGGGGAACACGTGGCTCGCCGCGGCGGCGCGGGTGCCGTCGACCGCCACCTGCACGTCCCCCTCCGTCGAGTTCTTGATCCCGACCGGCATCGACAGCGCGCTGCACAGCTGGCGGTGCACCTGGCTGGCGGCGGTGCGGGCACCGATCGCGCCGTACGTGACGAGGTCCGCGATGTACTGCGGCATGATCGGGTCGAGGAACTCGCAGCCGACCGGCAGGCCGAGCGAGGACACGTCGAGCAGCAGCTTGCGGCCCATGCGGATCCCGGTGTCGATGTCGAACGTGCCGTCCAGATGCGGGTCGTTGAGCAGGCCCTTCCAGCCGAGCGTGGTGCGCGGCTTCTCGAAGTAGACCCGCATCACGATGTGCAGGTCGTCGCGCAATTCCTCGGCCTTCGCGGCAAGCCGGCGGGCGTAGTCCATGGCGGCGTCCGGGTCGTGCACCGAGCACGGGCCCACCACGACGAGCAGTCGATCATCGTCGCCGTTCAGCACGTTCACCGTGTCGGCGCGGCCGGAGCGCACGGTCGCGGACGCGACGTCGTCAGGGGCGTGTTCGAGGCGCACGACCGACGGGGCCACCAGCGGGCTGATGCTCGCGGTGCGCTGGTCGTCCAGCCGATCAGTGCTGGTAGTGGTGTCGAGGGTGACAGTCATGGGTTCGGGTTCCTGTTCTCAGGCCGGCCCTCGAAGACTGTGGAGATTCCCGCGAGCCGGTCTGTAATCCGGCTCTGGGGTGGAAGAAGTCAGCGCGTGGTTACGCCGACCGGCCCACCCGGGGCCGGCCTGCTAAACCAGAAATATGCGCGCTGCATGGCGCCCACAGTAACGGCTGCCCCCGATCGGCGCCACACCTACCCCTGGCCCCTGACATTTGTCACGGTGAGGTCGTGACGGACGTGTGGGGGTCGGCGGCCGTCGGGATCGCACGCTGATTGCATGACATCGACAGCGCTCCACACCTCCACGAAGGCCTCCGCGTCGCCGGCTCCGGCAGTCAGCCTGCGCGGCGTCCACAAGAACTTCGGTGACGTTCACGCCGTCCGGGGCCTGGACCTCGAGATCCGGCCCGGCGAGATCGTCGCGTTCCTCGGCCCCAACGGCGCCGGCAAGACCACCACCGTCGACATGGTCCTCGGATTGTCCCGCCCCACAGCCGGTGAGGTGTCCGTCTTCGGCACCGATCCGCGCACCGCGATCGCGCAGGGTCTGGTCTCGGCGGTCATGCAGACGGGCGGCCTGCTGAAGGAACTGACCGTCGAGGAGACCGTCCGGCTCACCGCGAGCCTGTTCGCCGACACGCGGCCGGTCGGCGAGGTCCTCACCCGGGCCGGCATCGCCGATCTCGCAAACCGGTTGGTGGGCAAGTGTTCCGGAGGTCAGCAGCAGCGACTGCGGTTCGCGATGGCACTGCTCTCCGATCCCGAGCTGCTGATCCTCGACGAGCCGACCACGGGCATGGACGTCGAGGGCAGGCGGGACTTCTGGTCGGCGATCCGCGCCGACGCGGACAGCGGCCGGACCGTCGTCTTCGCGACGCACTATCTCGAGGAGGCCGACGCCCACGCCGACCGGATCGTGCTGGTGCGCAAGGGAAAAGTGGTGGCCGACGGCACCGCTGCCGAGGTGAAGGCATTGGCCACGGGACGCACGGTGCGCGCCCACCTCCCGGGCGCCGACAGGGAACAGCTGTTCGCGATTCCCGGCGCCGACAGCATCGAGGTGCGCGGTGACAGCGTCCTCGTCCACTCGACGGACACCGACGCCGTGGCCCGCCACCTCCTCACGCAGACGCCTGCCTGCGACCTCGAAATCGTCTCCCGAGGACTCGAAGACGCGTTCATCGCGCTCACCTCCGACGACTCCGCCACGGAAGGATCGAACTGATGACCACCCTCGCCGTACCCCGCCGCGTTCCCCCGCTCGGCGGCCTCAACGCCACCCTCCTCGGACTCGAACTGCGCCGGCTGCTGCGCAATCGGCGCACGATGATCATCACTCTCGTCATGCCGGTCGTCTTCTTCCTCATCTTCGGCCTGAACCCCAGCTACTCGGGTGAGAGCGCGGGCAACGGGAACGTCTCGGCGTACGTGATGATCAGCATGGCGCTGTACGGCGCGATGATCGCGACGACGAGCGGCGGCGCGATGGTGTCGGTGGAACGGGCGTCGGGATGGAGCCGGCAGTTGCGGCTCACCCCCTTGTCCCCCGGGGTCTACATCTTCGTCAAGGTGCTCGTCGCGATGATGCTCGGGCTCGGGGCCGTCGGCGTCGTCTACCTCGTGGGCGCGTTCACGTCCGTCCGGATGGACACGTCCCTGTGGTTCGCGACGGCCCTGATCACCTGGCTCGGATCCGCAGTGTTCGCCGCGTTCGGCCTGTTCATGGGGTACCTGCTGCCGAGCGAGAACGTCATGCAGATCCTCGGCCCCGGGCTCGCCGTGCTCGGCTTCGCGGGCGGGCTGTTCATGCCGCTTCAGGACGGTTCGGTGTGGGCGTCGATCGCGCAGTTCATGCCCACGTACGGGCTGAGTCAGCTGGTGCACGCACCGCTCACCGGTGAGGCGATGCAGTGGACGTGGCTCCTCAACGTCGCGGTGTGGCTGGCGATCTTCGTCGGCGGTGCGGCGTGGCGTTTCCAGCGCGACACCGAGCGAGTGTGACGGCGGTATCGTGACTGCCGTGACCACCCCCGACGGCCCCGTCGTGACCAGGCGATGGGGCCGTTTCGGATTCATTTTCGCCGCCGCGTGGACGGTCTTCCTGTTCCAGCCGTTCCTCGACGGGTGGGCCGCCCGCGATCAGGTCCGGGGCTGGATCGGGATGATCGCCACGCTGGCATTCGCGGTGACGTACCTTGCGATGTTCCGGTGGTCGCATACCCGGCGCGCGCACAACGAGTTTCGGCCACCGCTGAACCAGGCGGTACCGCTCGTGTTGGCGTTGTTCGGGCTCGCAGCCGTCATGGTGGTCGCCGTCGGGTCGTCGGGGCTGTCCGCCGGCGTCTTCCTCGCCGTCTCCGCGGTCATGCTGTTCCCCGCGTGGCTCGGCGGGCTCACCGCGCTGACCGTCGCAGTTCTCGTGGAAGTGATCTCCACGGTGATGGACTGGGGGTCGGGCACCGGGCTCTCGCTGGGCGTGTGCGCGGCAGCATTCGCGATGTTCGGGGTGACCAAGCTGATCAACCGCAACATCGAATTGGTCCGGGAACGGGAAGCGAGCGAACGACTCGCGGTGCAGGAGGAACGCACCCGGATGGCCCGCGACCTCCACGACATCCTGGGGCACTCCCTCACCGTCATCACCGTCAAGGCCGAACTCGTGGGCCGGCTCCTCGACATCGACATCGACCGGGCCCGCACGGAAGTGGCAGACCTGGAACGCCTTTCCCGCGACGCGCTCGCGGACGTCCGGCAGGCCGTGCAGGGAATCCGGGGGCTGTCGCTTCCGGTGGAGATCGCCCGGGCCGGGGAAGCGTTGCGGTCGGCCGGAATCGAGGCCGAGCTGCCCAACAGCACCGAGTCGGTGCCCACCGGCCTGCGCGAGTTGTTCGCGTGGACGGTCCGCGAGGGTGTCACCAACGTGGTCCGGCACAGCGGCGCGACGCACTGCTCGGTCACGGTGGGCGAACGCGAGGTCACCGTCGTCGACGACGGCGCCGGCTGCGCCGAATCCGTGCACGGGAACGGGCTGGTGGGCCTGCGGGAGCGCGCCGCGGCCGCCGGAGCCCGGGTCGTCATCACCCATCCGCAACCGGGCGGGTTCTCGTTGCACGTGCTGAAGGAAGAGGTCCCGTGACGATCCGGCTGCTGCTCGCCGACGATCAGGCACTCGTCCGCGGTGCCCTCGCCGCCCTGCTCGACCTGGAGGCGGACCTGACGGTCGTCGCGGAGGTCGGGCGCGGCGACGAGGTCGTCGCGGCGGCGCGCGAGCACTCCCCCGACGTCGCGCTCCTCGACGTCGAAATGCCCGGCCTGGACGGGATCGCCGCGGCCACGGCACTGCGGACCGAGATGCCGCAGACCCGCATCCTGATCGTGACGACGTTCGGTCGTCCCGGGTACCTGCGCAAGGCACTGCAGGGTGGTGCATCGGGGTTCGTCGTGAAGGACACCCCGGCCCGGCAGCTCGCCGACGCCGTCCGGCGCGTCCATGCCGGACTGCGCGTCGTCGACCCGGCTCTCGCCGCCGACAGTCTCGTCAGCGGGGAATCACCGCTCACCGACCGGGAGACCGACGTGCTGCGGGCGGCGCGGGACGGTGCGCCGGTCGCCTCGATCGCTGCCGCACTGTTCCTGTCGGCAGGCACGGTACGCAATCACCTGTCTTCGGCGATCGGCAAGACCGGCGCCAGCACCCGCGCCGAGGCCGTCCGCGCCGCGGAGTCGAACGGCTGGCTGTAGGCCCTCCGGGCTCGTGCGCCTTTTTGGTAGTTGGGGCTACCAAAAAGGCGCACGGGCCGAAGGCCTATGCTGGCCGGTGCAGCTGGTTCGCCCGGCACGGTCGTGAGGAGCCCCGAAGACCGCACCTGGCGTCGAAGCACGTCGGCCTCCCCGGAGTCCGCGTGTGAGAGGGAACCCGGTGATAATCCGGGACTGTCCCGCAGCGGTGAGCAGGAACGACCGCCGTCACCATGCACTGGGCAACCGCCTGGGAAGCGACGGCCACTAGGTCCGGTGTGATGTCACACCGGCTGCCTGCAAGTCCGAAGACCTGCCGACTGTGTCGGGCACGCCGTGCCCGACGGTTACCGCCTCGTGGATTGGGCGTGTAGACCTTCTCGCGCTGCAGCACGTCCCTGGGCTCGAGAGGTGTACCCGTTTGCCGGCGGTAGCCGTACCGCGTACGCAACTGGAGATACCGTGACATTTTCTTTCACCGCGACCGTGCTGGGCTCACCTCGCATCGGTCCGAATCGCGAACTGAAGAAGGCCGTCGAGTCGTACTGGGCAGGCCGCCTCGACGCCGAAGCGCTCGACGCGCTCGCCCGGGATCTGCGCCGTCAGACCTGGACGAGCCTGCGCGACGCCGGCCTCGACTCCGTGCCCGTCAACACGTTCTCGTACTACGACCATGTGCTGGACACCGCGGCGATGCTCGGCGCACTGCCCGACCGTGTCGCCGGCATCGAGAGCGACCTCGACCGCTACTTCGCCGCCGCCCGCGGCAACGACACCGTCGCCCCGCTCGAGATGACCAAATGGTTCGACACCAACTACCACTACCTGGTGCCGGAGATCTCCCCGACGACGACGTTCGCCCTCGACCCGTCGAAGGTGCTCCGCGAACTCGAAGAGGCACGTGCCCTGGACATTCCGGCCCGCCCGGTGGTGGTGGGTCCGGTCACGTTCCTGCTGCTGTCGAAGGCTGTCGGCTCGGACGCACCCCTCCTCGACCGCCTCGACGAACTCGTCCCGCTGTATGCGGACCTGCTCGGTCGGCTCGCCGACGCGGGCGCCGACTGGGTGCAGATCGACGAACCCGCGCTCGTCGCCGACCGCACACCGGAGGAGATCGCGGCGGCCAAGCGGGCCTACGACCGGTTGTCCGCGCTGGAGTCGCGACCGGCGATCCTCCTCGCGTCGTACTTCGGCAGTCTCGGTGACGCACTCCCCGCCATCGCCTCGACCGGTGTCGAGGGAATTGCGATCGACCTGGTCGCCGGATCCGACACTCTCGCCACCGTTCCCGATCTGACCCGCAAGCACGTCGTCGCCGGCGTCGTCGACGGACGCAACATCTGGCGCACCGACCTGGACGCGGCACTGGCGTCGCTCGGCACCCTGCTGGGCAGCACCGGTTCGCTCGCCGTCTCGACGTCGTGCTCGCTGCTGCACGTCCCGTACACGCTCGACGCGGAGACCGGACTCGACAAGGCGCTGCGGTCGTGGCTGGCGTTCGGTACCGAGAAGGTCCGCGAGGTCGTCACCCTCGGCACCGCACTGACCAGCGGTCGTGAATCCGTCGAGGACGAGTTCGCGCTCGCCCGCGCGGCGGCGTCCACCCGCAGCACCGACAGGCGTCTGCACGACGCCACGGTCCGTGCCCGGCTGGACGCGCTCACCGCGTCCGATCCGGGGCGCAGTCCCGCCGCGGAACGTCGGGAAGCCCAGTCGGCGCTGTCGCTTCCGGTGCTGCCGACCACCACCATCGGCTCCTACCCGCAGACGACGCAGATCCGGGTCGCGCGCGCGGCGCGGCGCAAGGGTGAGATCGACGAGTCCGAGTACCTGAACCGGATGCGCGCCGAGGTCGCCGATGTGGTTGCGCTGCAGGAGAAGCTGGACCTCGACGTGCTGGTGCACGGCGAACCGGAACGCAACGACATGGTGCAGTACTTCGCCGAACAGTTGGACGGGTTCTTCGCGACGGACAACGGCTGGGTGCAGTCGTACGGCAGCCGCTGCGTCCGCCCGCCGATCCTGTACGGCGACGTGCGACGCAGCAACCCGATGACCGTCGAATGGATCACGTACGCGCAGTCACTCACGCAGCGTCCGGTGAAGGGCATGCTCACCGGTCCGGTGACGATCCTGGCGTGGTCGTTCGTGCGCGACGACCAGCCGTTGGCCGACTCGGCCAACCAGGTGGCGCTGGCCATCCGCGACGAAACGGTGGACCTGCAGGGCGCGGGCATCCGGATCGTCCAGGTGGACGAGCCCGCGCTGCGCGAACTGCTGCCCCTGCGGGCCGCGGATCAGCCGGCGTACCTCGACTGGTCGGTCGGGGCGTTCCGTCTCGCGACGTCCGGGGTCTCGGACTCGACGCAGATCCACACCCACCTCTGCTATTCGGAGTTCGGTGAGGTCATCGAGGCCATCGCGAGGCTCGACGCCGACGTCACCTCCATCGAGGCCGCGCGCTCGCACATGGAGGTCCTCGACGACCTCAACGCCGTCGGCTTCGATCTCGGCGTCGGCCCGGGCGTGTACGACATCCACTCGCCGCGGGTGCCCGGTGTCGAGGAGATCGCGGCGTCGCTGCGGGAGGCGCTGAAGGCGGTGCCGGTGGAACGGCTGTGGGTCAACCCCGACTGCGGTCTGAAGACCCGTGGTCCCGCCGAGGTCGAGGCGTCGCTGCGCAACCTCGTCGACGCGGCGAAGCTGGTCCGCGCGGAGCTGTAGGCGGCTCCGCCGCCCGTGAGTGGTTGAGGAGTCTCTGGACTCGTCAACCACTCACGGGGCCGAAGGCCCTGCTCTGCGACGGATTCTCACCGAACCGGCGACGGTAGGCGGCCGCGAAGAGGCCGAGGTTGACGTATCCCCACGCGCCGGCGATCGAGGCGACGGTCTCGCCCGGCGATGCGGTGAGCAGTTCCTCCCGGATGCCCTGGAGGCGCTGCTCACGCACGTACTCGGCCGGGGTGGTGTTCAGGTATTTCCGGAACGACCCGGACAGGGTGCGGACGCTGACACCCACCGCGTCGGCGATGTCGGAAGCGGTCGGCAGTTCGCGGGCGTACTCCCGGATGTATTGGACGGCGTGCCGCACATAGCCGGGCGCCGCCGGGCCGGTGGACCTGTCCGGGTCCACTCCGGCGCGAGCCGCCCATTCGGTGAGCAGGTGCCCGACCAGCAACTCCTGCAGGTTGAGTCCGATGCGCCCCTCGGTGGCGTGCCCCGGTAGCTCTCCCGTCGTCCGCATCGCGTAAGCGAGCAGCGCCTGCCAGCCGGATCCGCCGCCCCCGATGGCGCATTTGCGTTGCCATAGAAGATCTCCGGGGTCGAATCCCCACCAGCGCACAGCCGTGTCCGTGAGCAACGCATGGGGAACGGTGAGATTGAGCTGGACGTGGTCGGGCGAGAACTCGACGAGGTAGTCGACGCGACTGCAATCGGCGACGAACGTGTCACCTGCCGGTGTGTCCGCGGTGGCGTCGTGGTCGAGGTGGTGCCGGGCGTTGCCCCGGATGGTCGTGAGAACGAGCGCGTTTCCTGCGTCGGACGAGAAGTCGCCGACCGAGACGGGGATTCCGTAGGAGAACCGGGTGACGGTGATGTCGCCGATCTTCGTGGAGTACATGCTCGACCGGGGTGACAGCCCGACACCGAGCGGACGCACGACGTAGGGCATGTACACGCGGTCGGACCAGAGTTGGATCTCGCTCCAGTCCTCCGACGCTCTGCGCTCGGCGGCCGTCGGCCGTCCCACCGCAAACGGATCCAGCACGACCATGCGTCGAGTATTCCACCCGCACGAGGCCGAAGGCCCATTGCTTATATCGTGAGTATGTGCTCATAATATGGGTGTACCTGTGACGCCAGTCACTACCCCGCCTCCTCGATAAGGACGCGCACATGTCAGACGTAGCAATCCTGATCAACACCACGGTCGCCGTCGCGGCGGTCGTTCTGATGATCGTGCGTTTCAAGTTCAACCCAGTGGTGTCACTGGTCGTCGGATCCGCCTACCTCGGACTCACGACGGGACTCGGCACGGCCGAAACGGTGGAAGTCATCAGCACCGGTTTCGGCGACATCATGGCCGAAGTGGGACTTCTGATCGCCTTCGGCGTCCTGGTGGGCGCCATGTTGAAAGAAATGGGCGCGATCCAGCGCCTGGTCGGAACACTTCTGCGGGTGTTCGGGCCGAAACGAATGCCCTATGCGATGTCGCTGACGATCGCGACGTTGCTGCAGTCCATCTTCCTCGACGTCCTGCTCGTCATCTCCGCCCCGCTCGCCCGCAACCTCGCACCGAAGGTCGGCCGGGTCGGGACCGCACGCATGGCCACCGCCCTCGCCATCGGCCTGGAGTGCGGCATCGTGCTGATGGTTCCCGGTGTCGGCGCCCTCGCCCTCGCCGGACTTCTCGGTGTGCCGCTCGGCAAGATGCTGATCTTCGGCTTGATCCTGGTGATCCCGACCGTGGCGATCTCCGTCGCGATCATGTCGTTCCTGTTCACCCGCGGTTGGTGGAACCCGGAGAAGGACGAGGAGCACTTCCATCAGACGGTCGTCGACGACGAAGAGGACCAGTGGACCGACGGCGGCAGCGGCGGGACCACCCCTCGGCCCGATGCCGGCGGACGCGTCGCCCAGGCGCAACGCACCGCGACCGTCACCGAGGTCACGGCCGAGCGCGCGGCGCACGACCGCCCCCTGATCCTGCTCCTCGCTCCGCTGCTCGTCTCCCTCCTGCTCATCGCGACCGGCGCGATCCTGGACATCGCCGAGATCAGCAATCCGGTCGTGTCGTTCGTGTCCGAGCCGCTCATCGCGCTGCTGATCGGACTGATCGGCACCAGCTTCGTCGGACGGCTCAGCATCGGCCAGCACCGCGTCCAGAAGGCGATCGCCAGCGGTTTCAGCGAGAGCGGCCAGATCCTCATCCTCACCGGCGTCGGTGGGTCCCTCGCCGCGACCATCGCCGCGGCCGGTCTCGGCGACATCCTCGGCAAGTACTTCACCGCCAATCACGCCGCTCCGCTGCTGATGGTGTGGGTGATCGCCGCCGTCCTGCACGTCGCCGTCGGCTCGGTGACCATCTCCGCGATCACCGCCGCGGGCGTCCTCGCCCCCATCGCACCGACCCTCGGCCTCGACCCCGTCCTCATCGCCCTCGCCGCCGGCGCCGGCTCCCTGTTCGCGGTGCATGTCACCAGCAACACGTTCTGGCTGCTGCAGTCCTTGATGGGTCAGACCACACGAGGCACGCTGAAGACGTGTTCGGTGGGAGTATCGGTGGCATCGGTCGTCGCAATACTGCTCGTCCTGCCCATGAGCCTCGTTCTCTGAGCGTCACTATCAGTTAAGGATCACCATGTTCTCCGACAACACCATTCGGCCCCTCGACGGGGTTCGGGTACTCGAGCTGGGCAACTACATCGCCGCTCCGACCGCGGGCCGGATGCTTGCCGACTTCGGGGCCGAGGTCATCAAGGTGGAGCGCCCGAAGACCGGCGACGAACTGCGCAACTGGCGGCTCTACTCCGGCGACACCTCGATGCTGTACCGCACGATCAACCGCAACAAGAAGTCGATCGTGCTGGACCTGCGCACCGAGGAAGGCAGGCAGCTCGTCCTGGACCTCGCCGCCAAGTGCGACATCCTGCTGGAGAACTTCCGGCCCGGCACCCTGGAGAAGTGGGGCATCGGACCGGACGCGTTGAACGCGGCCAATCCGGACCTGGTGATCACCCGCATCTCGGCGTTCGGGCAGACCGGGCCGATGTCGCAGCGCCCGGGGTTCGCCGCGGTCGCGGAGGCCGCGGGCGGATTCCGTGAACTCGTCGGCGACCCGGACCGGCCACCGGTGCGGGTGGGGGTGTCGATCGGTGACTCGATCGCCGGCCTCTACGCGGCGTTCGGGGCGGTGATGGCCCTGTTCCAGCGTGAGGCCGCGAAGGTCGCCGGAACCCAGGGTCCGTCCCTGCCGCATCGGATCATCGACGTCGCACTCAACGAATCGATCCTGTCGATGATGGAATCGCTGATTCCCGACTACCTCGCGTACGGCATCAAACGCGAACGCGTCGGCGGCCGGATGGAGGGTATAGCCCCGTCGAACGCGTACATCTGCAGCGACGGCGACAGCATCATCATCGCCGGCAACAGTGACGCCATCTTCCAGCGCTACATGGACACCATCGGCCGCCCCGACCTCGGCGCCGACCCGGATCTGTCCACCAACGCCGGACGGTGGGCGCGCCGCGACGAACTGGACGCGGCGATCGGTGAGTGGACGATCCAGCACTCGCGCGAGGAGGCGCTGAAGGTCCTCGATGCGGCGGGGGTGCCGTCGGGTCCGATCAACACCGCCGCCGACATCTGCAGCGACGAGCAGTACGCGGCCCGCAACATGATTCAGCAGTTCACCGTCGACACCGGTGAGGCCGAGCCGAAGCAGGTCGGATTCCCCGGCATCGTCCCGGTGATCGGCGGCAAGTCACTGCCCATCCGCAGTGTCGGACCGGACCTCGGCGAGCACACCCGCGAGGTCCTCGAAACAGTGCTCGGCAAGACCCCGGAACAGATCGACTCCATCGTCAACGACACAGTAGGTGGCCTCTCATGACGCAGTCCTTCGAATCACGCGCCCTGCTCCGCGACGTCACCCTGCGCGACGGATTGCAGTTGACGGGCAAGATGCTGTCCACCGCCCGGAAGCTCGAGATCGCCCGGCGGCTCCTCGAACTCGGCGTGCCCGCGCTCGAGATCGGGTCGATGGCCCGTCCCGACCTCGTCCCGCCGATGGCGAACACCGTCGAGGTGATCTCGGAGCTGACCGCGGAGGAACTGGACCACTGCTGGGTGTGGGTGGCGACGCCCCGGCACGTGGAGAAGGCCGCCGCCGCAGGCGCACGCCATTTCCAGTACTGCTTCTCCGCCTCCGATTCCCACAACCAGGCGAACATCGGTCGCTCCACCGAGGACAGCCTCGCCGCGATGCCCGCCGCAATCGAACTCGCGCAGGAGGTCGGCGGCAGCATCCAACTGTGCATCGCGACGTCGTTCACCTGCCCGTTCGAGGGCCGGGTGCCGGAGCAGCGGGTGATCGACATCGCCAACGATCCGCGCGCCCACGGCGCCGTCGACGTCGTCGTCTGCGACACCCTCGGCCAGGCCGTTCCCGCCGAGGTGTACTCGCTCGTCTCCCGGGTACGGCTCGAAACCCCGCAGCGGGGCATCGTCTTCCACGGCCACGACACCTGGGGGCTGGGGGTCGCGAACAGTCTCGCCGCGGTCGCGGCCGGCGCCATGACCGTCGACGGCGCCCTCGGCGGACTCGGCGGCTGCCCGTTCGCACCCGGCGCCAGCGGCAACACCGCCAGCGAGGACCTGCTGTTCGCCACCCGCCCGGACTGGCTGAACCCCACCACATTCGGATCGCTCGTGGAACTGTCCGAGAAGACGCTCGCCGAACTCGGCGAAGCCAACCGGTCCAAGGCCGCGCAGGGCGCACGCTCCAATGCCACCGCGTTCGAGTGGGTCATCGGCGGCGGCCGATGAGCGGCGCCCGGTTCTACGTCACCACTCCGATCCCCGAACCCGCTCTCACGCTGCTGCGCGCTGCGGGCAGCGTCGATGTCCCCGACGAGCTTCCGGACGCTGCCCGGCTGCGGGAGGTCTGCGTGTCCGGCGACTACGACGTGGTGGTGTCCCAGCTTCGCGACACGTTCGACGCCGACCTCCTGGCCGTCGCGAAGATCCGCGGGATCTCCAACTACGCGGTCGGGTTCAACAACGTCGACATCGGTGCGGCCACCGCGAACTCGATACTCGTCGGCAACACACCCGGTGTGCTCACCGACGCCACCGCCGACGTCGCGATGCTGCTGATCATGGCCACTGCCCGCCGCGCCGTGGAGGCCGACACGTTCGTTCGCGCCGGGCGGTTCACCGGATGGGAACCGAACCTGCTCCTCGGCCAGGATGTTTCGGGACGCACGCTCGGTCTCGCCGGGTTCGGGCGGATCGCGCGGGCGACCGCGAAACGGGCACTGGCCTTCGGCATGCAGGTGCAGTTCTGCCCCCGGCCTCCCGGCGACCGGCCGGTGACGGACGAGGAGCTCGGGGAGTTCGCCGGACTCGTCACCCACACCGACTGGAACTCCCTCGTCGCCACCAGCGACTACCTGTCGCTGCACGTCCCCCTCAACGCGCAGACCCGCCACCTGGTCGATGCGGGCGTGCTGACGGCGATGAAACCGTCCGCGATCCTGATCAACACGGCCCGCGGTCCCGTCGTCGACGAAACCGCCCTCGTCGCCGCCCTGAAGTCCGGGGAGATCGCCGGGGCCGGGCTGGACGTCTACGAGGACGAACCCGCGCTCGCCCCGGGACTCGCGGAACAGTCGAACACGGTGCTGCTCCCCCACCTCGGCAGTGCCACGGTGTCGGTGCGCGCCGAGATGGCGAGGCTGTGCGCCGAGAACGCTGTGGCCATGGCGCAGAACCGGATTCCCCCGCATCCGGTCAACCCGGAAGCGTGGAACTCATGACGGTTCTGATCGCCCCCGACAGTTTCAAGGGCACCTACACCGCAGGCGAGGTCGCCGACGCCGTCGCCGGCGGGGTCGAGTCGTCCGGCGGTGCCCCGATCAGGCTGCCGGTCGCCGACGGCGGCGAGGGCACCCTCGACGTTCTCACCGTCCCCCTCGGACTGCGTCCGGTCACCACCCGCGCCCGCAACCCCTGGGGCAGCCCGTGCCGGCCGACGTACGGACTGTCCGACGACGGGACCGCGGTCATCGAGATCGCCGCAGCCTCCGGGATCACCACGCCACACGACGGCCCCCGCGACCCGATCACCGCCACCACCTACGGCACCGGGATGCTCGTCGCCGATGCCGCCCGGCGCGGTGCCCGGCACATCGTCGTCGCGGCCGGCGGGTCCGCCACCACGGACGGCGGCACCGGGGCCATCGCCGCCATCGAGGCGGGCGGCGGACTCCGGGGCGCCGCCGTCACCGTGCTGACCGACGTCACCACCCGGTACGTCGACGCCGCCCGAGTGTTCGGACCGCAGAAGGGCGCCGACGCGGGCGCCGTGCAGGTCCTCACGCGGCAACTCGAGGCGAAGGCGCGGGCTCTGCCCCGCGACCCGTCGAGTGTCGACGGGACCGGTGCGGCAGGCGGGTTCTCCGGCGGGATGTGGGCGCGGTACGGCGCCGAACTACGCTCGGGCGCCGAGTACATCCTCGACGTGACCGGCTTCGACACCCTGGCCGCGGACGCGTCGGCGATCGTCGTCGGCGAGGGCAGGCTCGACGGGCAGACGAAGGCGGGCAAGATCATCTCCGTGATCCTCGCCCGCGCGGGCACCACCCCGGTGTACGCCGTCGTCGGCTCCGTCGGCGACGATCTCGGCGACTACCGGTCCCGGTTCGCCGGCGTCCTCGTCGCCACGGACGCCGTGGCCATGCACGAAGCCGGCCGCGCGATCGCGGCGCAGCTCATGACGGGTAGCGGCCACCCAGCGTCCGGGTGACCTGCTCGGCGCTGCCGACGAGCAGATCCACCCATTTCTCGCACTGCTCGCGTGGCATGCGCAGTGTCGGCCCGCTGATCGCCAAGGCACCGATCACGTCGGCGGACGAATCGAACACGGGCGCAGCCAATCCCGAGGCGCTGTCCTCCCGCTCCCCCGCGGTGATGGCGTACCCGTCGGCCTTGGCCTGGTGGATCAGTTCGCGCAGCACCGCGGTGTCGGTGACGGTGCCCTCGGTCATCGGCTCGATCGGGCCGGCGAGGACCTGTTCGGTGAGGTCCGGGTTCCAGGCGAGCAACACCCGGCCCGCCGAACCCGCGGGCAGGGGGACGATCTTCCCGACGTACATGTTCCGGCGCAGCGCGTGCTCGGTCTCCGCGATGGCCACACACACGCGGTAGCCCTGCTCGACCCGGAAGAAGCTGGCGGTCTCGCCGGTGGCGTCGCGGATCTCCTTCAGCACCGGCGTCACGACAGTCAGCACGTCGAGTCCCTTGGTGGCCGTCGCGGCCCAGAACGCCATCTTCACGCCGATCCGGATCTGGTCGCCGGTCCGGTCGAGGAATTCCTGCGCCACCAGGTTGCTGACCAGCCGTTGGACCGTCGACGTCGGCAGACCCGTCGCCTGATGGATCTCGCCCAGCGTCATCGACGGCCGCGACAGGCTGAACGCATCGAGGATCTCCGTGATCTTGCTCAGCACCAGCAACGGTTGGTGCTTGGAGGTCAATTCGCCGTCTTCCGCTCGCATGCCCTCGACGATAGTCGCCCTCACCAGCACGTGAGTGCCAACGAACGGCGGAACACACTTCGGCACTCACCTGGGGCGAATTTACTGTCGCCACACGGGCGGGGATGTGGTACCTATTGAAGATGCTCGAATTCGACTCGACGAAAGGCGCATGAGCGCCCACCGAGACATCTCTCCGGCACAACGGTTCGGGGAATTCACCCGCGCGTTCGACGCGCCTCGCTCGGCATCCCGGCGGTGCCGCGACCCCTCTACCCCCGGACGGGCACTTCGTGGTCCCCTATTTGTGATGCCCTACAACGACTTCGAGAAAGGAGGTAACCGTGAAGTTGGCTGAGGCACTGGCCGAACGTGGCGATCTGACGCGTCGGGTGGAGCACCTCAAGTCGCGCATCCTCACGAATGCGCGTCATCAGGAGGGCGAGTCGCCGGCGGAGGACGCCGCGGCGCTCCTCGTCGAACTCGAGAAGGTCCTGGACCGCCTGGAGGTCCTCGTCCGAAGAAATCAATCGAACGAATACCGCTGCGCCACTGGGCGACGCGAGCATCACGGACGCACTGGCCCGCCGGGACATGCTGCGCATCCGGCACCGGGTGGTGTCCGCCGCCGCGGATGCCGCCTCCGGTCGTGAGCAGGATCGATACGGTAGGCAACTCCGCTCCGAACTCGTCTTCGTCGCGGCATTGCCCGTCCGGGATCTCCGGCGGACGGCAGACGATCTCGCCCGGCAGATCCGGGAAATCGATCTGCAAGTGCAGAAGGAGAATTGGGAAGTCGAGTTGCTCGACTGAACAGGCTGGGTAGTAGGTAACCGCCTCGGAAGCGAGCACACACCGCGAGTCGACGGTAATTCGGCTCTTCTCCGGCGTGGAGGGCAAACGCTCCGGGCACACACCCGGATCACACTGCAGCCCTGCACACCGCACAGGTGACAGTGCACGACGCACAGCTCATCACCGGGTGCTGATCCGAGACGGCGAGGGCGGGCAAGGGGCTACCCACACACGTGAGTGGCAGAGCGTGCCGAAGCACACTCTGCCACTCACGTCGGGGATCAGCCGACTACGAGGTCCAACTCGTCGTCGGACACTCCGACCGCGATGCTGCCACCCTCGACGAGGACGTCGTCGAGCAGCAGATCGGCGATCCGGTCGTCGACAGCCCGTTGGATCGACCGGCGCAACGGTCGCGCCCCGAACTCGGGCTGGTGTCCGTGCTCGGCAATCCAGTCAACCGCGTCCTCGCTGAACGAGATCTCGATGCCCTTGGACTGCAGCCGCTTCCGGCTGTCGTCCAGCAGCAGGTCGGTGATCCGGTGCAGCTGCTCGGTGTCGAGCTTGCGGAAGATCACGATCTCGTCGATCCGGTTCAGGAACTCCGGACGCATCGACTCGCGCAGCCGGCCCATCACCCGATCCCGCAGCGGCTTCTCCGAAGCCTCGGCGTCACCGGTGCTGAAGCCCAGCGCACCCGACTTGCTGGAGATGATGTCGGATCCCAGGTTGCTGGTCATGATCAGAACGGTGTTCTTGAAATCCACCGTCCGGCCCTGACCGTCCGTGAGCCGACCGTCGTCGAGCACCTGCAGCAGCGTGTTGAACACGTCGGGGTGTGCCTTCTCGATCTCGTCGAGCAGGATCACCGAGTACGGGTTCCGGCGGACCTGCTCGGTGAGCTGTCCCGCCTCCCCGTATCCGACGTAGCCGGGAGGGGCACCGACGAGCCGGCTGACCGTGTGACGTTCACCGAACTCGCTCATGTCGAGTCGAAGCATCTTGTTCTCGTCACCGAACAGCGTGGCGGCCAGCGCCTTCGCCAGTTCGGTCTTGCCGACACCGGTCGGTCCGAGGAACAGGAAGCTACCCACGGGACGATCCGGATCGTTCATGCCGGTGCGGCTGCGGCGCACCGCCCGGGCGATGGCCCGCACGGCGTCGTCCTGGCCGATGACACGACGATGCAGTTCGTCCTCGAGCCGGCGGAGGCGTTCCTTCTCCTCCTCGGTCATCTGGCTGGCCGGGATTCCGGTGGCCCGCGACACGACCTCGGCGATCTGCTCGGCAGTCACCTCGGGCGTCACGTCGTTCGTGCCGACCGCCTTCCCCTCGATCCGGGCCTGGACCTCCATCGTCTCGTCTCGCAGTCGCGAAGCCTTCTCGTACTGCTCGTCGGCGACGGCCTGTTCCTTGGCCTGCTCGAGTTCCGCGAGCTTCGCCCGCAGAGCCTCGACATCGACGCTCGGCATCCGCAGCCGCAACCGGGCTCCGGCCTGATCGATCAGGTCGATCGCCTTGTCCGGCAGGAAGCGGTCACCGATGTAGCGGGCCGACAGCTCGACGGCCGCCGTGATCGCCTCGTCCGTGTAGCGGACGCCGTGATGCTCCTCGTACCGGTCACGCAGACCGGACAGGATCGCCACCGCATCGTCGACACTCGGCTCCGCCACCGTCACCGGCTGGAAACGGCGTTCGAGCGCCGGGTCCTTCTCGATGTGCTTGCGGTACTCGTCGAGCGTCGTCGCACCGACGATGTGCAGCTCACCGCGGGCGAGCTTCGGCTTGAGGATGTTGCCCGCATCCATCGCGCCGTCGGCGCCGCCACCGGCACCGGCGATGGAGTGGACCTCGTCGATGAAGACGATCAGCTCGTCCGAGTGGGCCGAGATCTCGTCGATCACCTTGTTGAGGCGTTCCTCGAAGTCGCCGCGGTACCGGGTGCCCGACACCATGCTCGACAGGTCGAGCTGGACGATGCGCTTGCCCGTCAGGCGGTCGGGGACGTCGCCGTCGACGATGCGCTGGGCCAGGCCCTCGACGACCGCCGTCTTGCCGACGCCGGCCTCACCGACCAGCACGGGGTTGTTCTTGGTGCGGCGCGACAGGATTTCGATTGTCTGCTCGATCTCGTCGGCGCGCCCGATCACCGGGTCGACTCCGCCGCCGCGTGCGCGTTCGGTGAGGTCGAAGCCGTACTTGTCGAGTGTGGGGGTCCCCGAGTTCGAGGACTCCTCCTCCACCGATCCACCCTGCACGGCGGTCTGCAGGCGCTCCGGGGTGATTCCCTCGGACGCGAGCAGGCGTCCGGCGGCGTGGTCCTGATCCGCGGCGAGCGCCAGGAAGAGGTGCTCGGGATCGATGTAGGTGGACCCGAGGGCGCGCGCGAGTTGGTGCGCCTCGAGCAGCGCCGTCTTCAGCGCGCCGCTCAGTGCGGGTGTTGCAAAGCCTGACGTGTCACGGCTCTGAGGCAGACGCAGTTCGACGGCATCGGCTACGGCCGACGTGTCGGCGCCTGCGCGGCGCATCAGAGAAGTGACGGGTTCGTGTTCTGTCATGACGCGCAGAACGTGGAGTGCATCGAGTTCCGCATCGCCACGACCTGCGGCGAAACGGGCAGCAGCAGCCATGAGCTCCTGGGTGGAGCGACTCATGAGCCGACTGATATCGATGCGACCTGGGCCCTCCGGCCCGAAGAATGCTGGCATTCCTCAGCCTCCTATAAGTTGAGCGTTACTCACTCAACTAACGTGCCAACCCTGCGATCAATTCCCAAGTGGGATGGATGTGAGCTCGATCACGAAAGTCTGTGGCGGTGCCGACCCAGTCCAACGACGACAGGAACCCGGATCTTCCCGCTCACGGCAGGGTGCGTCCGAGAAGGTCGAGCACTCGGGTCGCCTGGTCGCCGGTGGGATCGGGATCAGGGCGGAAGTCGGCGACGCTGACTCCCACGAGTCGAGGCGACCGCGCCAGTGGCGCGACCACGTCGGCGAGTTGATCCCAGTCGAGGCCTCCCGGCTGGGGGTACGTCACCGCATTGAGCGACTCGGGGTCCAGCACATCCAGGTCGAGGTGCAACCAGACCCCGGTGCCTCTGCCGGCCAGCCATGCGGCAGCCTGCCGACCTGCGGCGACGGCGTCACGCACGACGGCCGGCGCGTCGATGCTGCGCAGGTCGGATGGCAACCGGACCAGTTCGGCGGCGGACGCCGCGTCCAGGCCCTCGGTGCGATGACCGATCAGAACGGTGTCGCTCGCCCCCACCATCGGGGGCGTCCCGGCCAGCGTGATCAATGCCTCGGCGCCGACTCCGGTGAGCACCGCAAGCTCCGCCGCCGACCACCAGCGGTCGCCGGCCCGGCAGGTCCGTCATCGCGACCGCCAGATCGTCCGCCAACGCGTGAGCGGCCCGCACCGTCTCGGACAGTGCGATCACGCCCGTCCGTTCGTCCCGGTCGGTGCGGTCGATCACGGTCGCGGCGTCGCCGACATCCCGGCCGGAGCAATCCCACGGTACACCCAGCATGAACCAGCCGGCAGCGTCCATTCCGCCATGCGCTCCGCACCCGTGCGCCTTTTCGGTAGCGGGAACAACCGGAAAGGCGCACGGGCGCGAAGCGCCTGGTTCTACGCTGAACTGGTGGTGGCTCTCGTTCGAGCGGTCCGGCGGCTGGCTCTGGGACGCCCGCTGCGCAGCGACGACCTCGGCGAGCAGTTACTGACCAAGCGACTGGCGCTGCCGATCTTCGCCTCCGACCCTCTGTCGTCCGTGGCGTACGCGACGCAGGAGATCCTGCTGATCCTGTCCCTGGGCGGTCTCGCGTACTTCTACCTGACGCCGTATCTGGCGATCGGGGTCGTCGTACTTCTCGCCGTGGTCGCCCTGTCCTACCGCCAGGTGGTGTACGCCTATCCCAGTGGGGGCGGCTCGTACGAGGTGGCCACCAAGAACCTCGGTCCGTCCGCGGGGCTGACGGTGGCATCGGCACTGCTCATCGACTACGTCATGACGGTGGCGGTGTCGGTGTCGGCCGGCGTCGACAATCTCATCTCCGCCGTGCCCGCGCTGAACACGCACCGGGTGGCGCTGGCCGTGGCGTTCGTCGTGCTGCTGACTGTGATGAACCTGCGCGGGATCCGCGAATCCGGGACGACGTTCGCCTTCCCGACGTACGGGTTCATCGCCGGGGTGATGATCCTGATCGTGACGGGATTCGTCCGCGTCGCGGCCGGCTCGACACCCGTCGCCGAAAGTGCCGGGTACACCATCGAACCGGAACTGTCCGGGCTGACCGGTCTGGCCCTCGTGTTCTTCGCGCTGCGCGCGTTCTCGTCCGGATGTACCGCGCTGACGGGTGTCGAGGCGATCTCCAACGGGGTGCCTGCGTTCCGTAAACCCAAGAGCGCCAACGCCGCAAAGACACTCATGGCGATGGCGGCGACGGCCATCGTGATGTTCGCGGGAATCACGGCGCTGGCCATCGTCACCAAGGTGCACGTCGCGGTGAACCCGTGCGATCTGATCGGGTTCGCCGGAAACTGCGAGACCGATCCGCAGCGCACCGTCATCGCCCAGATCGCGGCGGCCGTGTTCGGCGGCACCACCAACATCGGCTTCTTCTATGTCCAGGCCACGACCGTGCTGATCCTCGTCCTCGCCGCGAACACCGCCTACAACGGTTTCCCGCTGCTCGCCTCGGTGCTCGGCCGCGACCGCTACCTCCCCGTCCAGCTGAACACTCGCGGCGACCGGCTGGCGTTCAGCAACGGCATCGTGCTTCTCGCCGTCACGGCGGGTGGATTGATCGTCCTGTTCGACGCGTCCGTCACCCACCTCATCCAGCTGTACATCCTCGGCGTGTTCACGTCCTTCACTCTCAGCCAGGCGGGCATGGTCCGGCACTGGAACAGTGTGCTGGCAACCGAATCCGACGCCCGCGAACGTCGTCGCATCCACGGCCGGCGGGCCCTCAACGGCACCGGCGCCGTCCTCACCGGCACCGTTCTGATCATCGTCACGATCACGAAGTTCACCCAGGGTGCCTATCTCGTAGTCATCGCCATGCCGATCCTGTTCTTCCTGATGCGCGGGGTGCGGCGGCACTACGACCGGATCGCGGCGCTTCTCGTCGTCGACGAGGACAGCTTCACCCTGCCCTCCCAGGTGCACACCATCGTGCTGGTGTCGGTGCTCAACAAACCCACCGCGCGGGCCCTGGCCTACGCCCGCGCCACCCATCCGACGACGCTCGAGGCGGTCACCGTGCTCAGCGCCAACACCGGAGAACTGCAGCGGGACTGGGAGAAGTACGAGGTTCCGGTGCCGCTGAAAGTCCTCGAATCGCCCTACCGTGAAGTCACCACCCCCATCGTGGGGTACGTGAAATCCGTCCGGAAGCGGATCCCGGACGGCGTGGTCACCATCTTCATCCCCGAGTACGTGGTGGGCCACTGGTGGGAACACCTGCTGCACAACCAGAGTGCGCTGCGCCTCAAGGGGAGGTTGCTGTTCACGTCCGGGGTGATGGTCACGAGCGTGCCGTGGCTGCTGGATTCGGCCACCCGGGCCGGATCGCCGCTCGGCAAGCCGGCGCCGGGCGACATCCGGCGTGGGCTCCCGCCCGCCGCCGAGCTCAGCGGAAAGTCGACTTCAGGTACTCCGTGAGACCGTCGACCGCGACCGGACTCTGCCGGAATCCCAGATAGCCGTCCGGACGGACGACGAACGCGGCGGAACCCTCCGCGCCGTACGCGTGCGCGAACTCGCCGTCGCGGTCCCGGACGAGGGGAAGCACCGTTTCCCCGACATCGGCGGAAGGCGACGCGACGAGGTACGTGTCGACGAGTCCCTGGGTCGCCGCCTCCACGGACGTCGCCGCGGCCTCGAGCAGTTCCAGCCCGCGCGCGTCGACCGATTCGTCGGCGTACAGCAGCAACGTGTGGTTCCGTCCTGCGAGGAGAGTGAACAGCCGGAGGGGAAACGCGACCGCGGCACGGGTCAGCCCACGGGCGTCCGGTGCGCGGCTGCCGGGCGTGAGCGCCGCATTCGACTCCGGCTGGGCGACGATCGGACTGTCCGCGTAGCTGATGAGGAGTTGAGCTTCGCGTCGGATCACGTAGTCGGGATCCGACGACCCCGCCCCAATTCCCTCCCGGGCGCTCCGCACGGTGCGTCCCACCACCTCCTCGCCGACGGGCCGCCGTTCTGCGTCGTAACTGTCCAGCAGATCGGAGGCCGCGGCACCGGACACGGCCAGCGCGACCTTCCACGCCAGGTTGTGGGCGTCCTGGATGCCGGTGTTCATGCCCTGCGCGCCGGTCGGCGGATGAATGTGGGCGGCGTCGCCCGCGACGAACACCCTTCCGCGCCCGTACGAGTCGACGATGCGGTGGCTGATCCGGAAGACGGAGGACCAGCGGAGGTTCGACGCCCGCGTCGGTTCGGGCGACAGGCGGTCGAGCACGGCCTGGATGTGGCTCAGCTCCGGTTTCGGTCCCGCTTCGAAGCCGTGCGCGATCTTGTCGGCCGCCAGGGTGCCGGTGCCGGCGAGGTCGCTGGGCACCAGCATCGACATCCGGTAGCGCCGGCGCCCGGGTAGCGGAATGCACACGAGCAGATCGTCGGTCTCGCCGTCCGTCTGATGCATCGACCGGATTCCGTAGCCACGTGGCATGGACCAGTCGACCTCGACGTCGCCGAGCATGTACTGCTCGACGAACGCACCGCCTTCGAAGGTGAGGCCGAGGCCCTTGCGGACGATGCTGTGGGCGCCGTCGCAGCCGAGAAGATACTGGGTTCGAACGGTGTCGTCGCCGTCCGCGCCGGTGACCGTGGCGACGACGCCGTCGTCGTCCTGCTCGAACGCCGTCAGTTTCGTACCTCGTTCGATCGTGGTTCCGAACGTGGCCAGGTATTCGGTGAGGATGCGTTCGGTCTCGTACTGGGGCAGACCGATGAATCCGAACGGGACGTCGCCCGGTAACGACAACTCCAGACGGGCGACCTCGTCGCCGTTGACGTACACGATCTGCCCGCGCATCTGGATCGCCGCGTCCAGGATGTGCCGCAACAGGCCCATGCTCTCGAAAACCTCGAGGGTGCGCGGTTGGATTCCCACCGCCTTCGCGTACTGCGGTGGCTCGAGCAGGGGATCGATGATGCGGCAGGCGACACCTCGCCTGCGCAGTTCGATCGCCGCCGTCAGACCGACCGGACCAGCTCCGACCACCAATACCTCGGGATGCACCACAAGACACCGCCTCGTCAGCAGGGACCGACCACCGACCAGTATGCGGGACCGACGATGCACTTGACCGGTGTTCGGGCCAGACCCCGATCCTTCACTCTCGCGCGGTGTGGAGTCTCGGCCGGTGAACGGCTTCCCGGGCCACCAGTTCGATCGTGACGGCCACCGCACACGTCTGCGCGAGCAGCAGTCCTACGAGGACGAGGATCTGGACCGCCCCGGCCTGGACGGCGGAACCGCTCGCGAGAAGCACCCCGACGAACGCCCCCGGCAAGGTGACCAGCCCGACGGTCCGGGTCTGATCGAGTCCCGGGAGCAACGCGTCCGAGGCCGCGGACCGGATCACTTCCATGCGGGCATCGCGGACGCCGAGTCCGAGACTGAGCCCCGCCTCCACCTCACCCCACCGTTGTTCGACCGCATCGAGCGCGCGTCGCGCGGCGAGGGAGGTGGCCGTCATCGCACCGCCGAGCACGATTCCGCCGACGGGAACGATTGCGACACCTTCGAGCGGAACCACCCGGCTGACCAGCATCAACGGCACGACGATACCCACACCCGCAGCGAGGGACAGCGCCAGCCACGCGGCCGAACGCCCGGCTCTCGCGCGCCGAGCGGACGTTCCCACCGCCGCCGCGAACATCACGGCCAACACGAGGATCGAGGACCACAGATGCGCGAGAGCCGCGGCCAGGATGAGGGACACCGCGGCGAGCTGGGCAGCGCCGCGAATCGCCGCGGCCGGCACGACGAGTGGGCTGCCGAGGTTAGTGACGCGGTAGACAACCGCCGCGCACACGACCATCACGGTGCACAGCACAGCCAGTCCGACACCGGGATTCGCCAAGGACGTACTCACCCGGCTCAGTGTTCCTCACTTCCTGGCCGCGGGAATACCGAGAGTGACCGTTATGCCGACGAATCCCGGGCCGTGCATGCGACCATGGATGGAGTCGACGCTCTACGCCCGATGACGCTGACCGGAGGCCGTGGCGATGGACGACCGGGCGAACACAGCGCACCCGCGGGTCGTGGTCGAGACCGAACACGGCCGGACGAGCTACGGCGCGGGCAAGGCCGTCCGCATCGGCCGGGATCCGCAGCTGGAGATCACGATCGTCGATCCGGTGGTGTCGCGCGAGCATGCACGGCTCACCTGGGACGAGGGATGGCAGCTGGTCGACTCCGGCAGCAAGAACGGAATCTACGTCGACGGTGCGCGCCGAGAAAAGGTCTCCGTCACGAACCCCGTCGTCGTCCGCCTGGGTGACGCGGCCGAGGGGCCGGCCGTGCGGATCTCGGTCGAGGACCCGGACGCCACGCGACAGGACGTGGGCGCTCGATGGGACGAATCGACGATCGGCGTAGGCGCCCCGAGCGCTCCGCCCCCGACCCCGCACGAGGCGGTCCCGAAAGGATCCCTCACGGTGGGACGGTCGCCCGACAACGACATCGTCGTCCGGGACGTGCTGGCCTCACGCCATCACGCCATCGTCCACAACGTGACGTCCGGCCTCGAGATCGACGACCTGGGGAGCGTCAACGGAACGTTCGTCGGAGGCATCCGGGTGTCGCGCGCGCAGCTGACCGACGGCGACGTCGTCACGATCGGCAACACCGATTTCAGCGTGCAGGAAGGCAGGCTCGTTCCACGGCAGGCGGTGGCTCCGACCGCAGGCGGACTGCGGGTGGACAGCGTCGGACTCACCATCGAAGGCGGGCGTCGGCTGCTCGAGGACGTCACGTTCACTGCCCAGCCCGGCAGTCTCACCGCGGTGATCGGCCCCTCCGGCGCGGGAAAGACCACGGTGGCCACCATCATCTCCGGTTCGGAACGCCCCACGGAAGGTGTGGTCGAGTTCGAGGGCCGCAGCGTGCACGCCGAATACCAGGTGCTGCGCTCCCGCATCGGAATGGTCCCCCAGGACGACGTCGTGCACCGGCAGTTGACGATCCGGCAGGCGCTCGGCTACGCCGCGGAGCTGAGGCTGCCGCCGGACACCAGCCGGACCGACCGCGAGGAGGTGATAGAGACCGTGCTCGACGAGCTGCAGCTGTCCGAACACGCCGACACAAGGGTCGATCGGCTGTCCGGCGGACAGCGCAAACGCGCGTCCGTCGCGATGGAGTTGCTCACCGGCCCGTCCCTGCTCATCCTCGACGAACCGACGTCGGGCCTCGACCCTGCGCTCGACCGGCAAATCATGGCGACGTTGCGCCGCCTCGCCGATTCGGGCCGCGTCGTCGTCATCGTCACACATTCGCTGTCGTACCTCGAGATGTGCGATCAGGTCCTGCTCCTCGCACCGGGCGGCAAGACCGCCTACGTGGGCCCACCGGACAAGGTCGGGGCCGCGCTGGGCAGCACCGATTGGGCCGACATCTTCGCCCGCGTCGCGGCCGACCCCGACGGGGTGTTCGCCGAGTACCGCGCCACCCGCCCCGCCGTAGAGGTGCCACCACCGAGCCCGCCCGGACCTCTCGGCAGTCCCGCGCACACGTCGCGGCGCAAGCAGCTGAGCACCGTCGTCCGCCGGCAGGCGCGGCTGATCCGCGCCGACCGGGGGTACCTGATCTTCCTGTCCCTTCTCCCGTTCGTGCTCGGCGGCCTGGCCGTGCTCGTGCCCGGCGACACCGGATTCGGTCCGTCGGGCCTCGACGAATCCGGTGAACTCACCCAGATCCTGGTCGTGCTGATCCTCGGCGCCGCCTTCATGGGTTGCTCACTGACCATCCGCGATCTGGTCGGTGAGCGCATGATCTATCACCGCGAACGCGCCGCCGGGCTTCTGCCGTCCGCCTACCTGACGGCGAAGATCGTCGTCTTCTGCGCCGCCGCGATCGTGCAGTCGGTGATCATGGTGATGATCGTGTTCGTGGGCAAGGGCTTTCCGGGCCGGGGCAGCGTGATCCCCTCCGGTTCCGTCGAATTGATCGTGGACATCGCCGTCACCACCTGCTCCTGCGTCCTCGTCGGATTGGCGTTGTCGTCGGTGGCACGCTCGAACGAGCAGGTGATGCCGATGCTGGTGGTCACGATCATGGTGCAGTTGGTGATGTGCGGAGGATTGATCACGATCACCGGACGCGCCGTGCTCGAACAGGTGTCGTGGCTCTTCCCGTCCCGCTGGGGGTTCGCGGCCGCCGCCTCGACAGTGGACCTGCGCACGAACGCCACGGGCACCGAACCCGACACGCTCTGGCAGCACACCGCATCGTGGTGGCTGCTCAATATCGCCATGCTGGTGCTCATCAGTTGCGTGCTCGCGGTCGTCACCTACAGCCGGCTCCGGCTGCGCCGTCCCCGCCGGCGCTGAAACAGATGCTGCGGTGTTCTACTCGTCTTCGAGACCCGCCGGTGCGCCGACGCCGAACACATTCATCATCTGAGACAGGGTCCGGTAATAGCCGACCAGGACCACGAGTTCGAGCAATGCCGAGTGACCGAGGCCGGCTTCGAAACGACGAAAGTGCTCGTCTCCGAGGGTGTCGGCGCCCGCGAGCAGACGACGGCACACGTCGTACGCAGCCTGTTCGGTGGTGTCTTCGGAACGGAACTCGCCGCTCCGAAGTGCCGTCGTCTCTTCGGCGCTCAACCCGACGGCGTGTCCGACCCGTTCGTGGGCATAGCGTTCGAATTCGCTCTCCGTTGCGGCAGCGACCGTGAGTATCGCGATTTCTCTGATCCGGGCGGTCATCGCCGTCCGATAGCGCACCGCACTCCCGAGTTCCTGCAGCGCAGAACCGAGTCCGGGCACGTGCAACATCAACCCGAAGGGGCCGTTGAGCCTGCCCTCGTCATCCTGAAGCGCGAACAGCTGGGGCCCCTGTGCGCGCGGACCCGTCACGATGCTGTCGTACAACGCCTTCTGCTCGACGTCCAACTCGGCCGGTCTCAGGGTTTTGATCCGTGAATCTGCCATGGAATTACCATCTTTCAAGAAGAGTAGGCCGGTGAGGGGCGATGATGAGACAGAGTATCCCCGCGCCGGGGGCCCCGTAGTTCTCCGCCGACCCCGAATCACACCCCGAACTGACGCTATTCGTCCGATGGATCTCCCCCATACAGAACAGCCGATTCCCGAATACTGCCTGATCCGCCACCCTTGAGCCACGGGCCACCCCGATGAGTGGATCCCGCGACCAGACGAAGAGGTGACGGCAACGTGACAACCCCGGTCGGGCAGTCCGCCCGATACGAGATCCAATCCTGTCCCGACATCGAGTTCGGGCGTCCCGACGGGCACATCCTCCGGCTCGATCTGTCTCTGCCGATCGGCGTTGCCGCCCCCGCCGTCGTCCTCTACCTGCACGGCGGTGGTTGGATGATCGGATCTCGCAAGAGTCATGCCGCACGGGCGGAGCGGCTCGCGCGGCACGGATTTGCTGTCGCGAGCATCGACTACCGCCCCTCCACTGTGGCTCCCTTCCCCGCCCAGATCCTCGACATCGTGACCGCGATCGAGTGGCTGAAAGGTCCCGGACAAGCCTTCGGTATCGACGCGAATCGTGTCGCGCTCTGGGGCGCATCGGCAGGTGCCCATCTCGCGCTTCTGGCCACCGCCGCTCCGGCGATTCGGCGGGCACCGCACGGCGTGCCGGGTCCACCCGTGCAGGCCGCTGTCGGCTACTTCGGATGTTACGACCTCACCTCCCGCGGCGACCTCGACCGCCCGGACACCGGCTCGCCGATACCTCGGGAGATCCTCGAGCAGGACTGGCCGTCAGGTGTCCCCGCACCGCCGTCATCTCGCTACCTGAGGGCCCGATTACTGGGCGTCGACGAGTCGGCGATGAGCGATCGTGACCTCGCCGCCATCAGCCCGTTCGCGAGGGCGCACGACATCCACGTGCCGGTCTTCCTGCTCCACGGAACACGCGACTCGGTCACGTCGGTGCAGCAGAGCCTGCGGATGGCACAGGAACTTCGACGCCGCGGGGAGACGGTGCGCCTGCGCCTTCTCGAGGGCGCCAACCACGAGGACTCCGCGTTCGATACGGACGCCACGATCGCCGACGTCGCCGCGTTCCTGCACGAACACCTGGGCGGGCCCTGCCACACACCCCCGCTTCCCCACAATGCCGTACAACAAGGAGAGTGATTCGAAATGACCGCTCGAGTAATAGTCGTCGGCGGCGGACCGTCGGGTCTGACGGTCGCGACCGAACTGGCCCGGGCCGGAGTCGAAGTTGTCGTCCTCGAACGTCGAACGCAGCCGGTGCAGTCGCGGGCCGGAACCGTTCTGCCGAGGGTTCTCGAGCTTCTCGATTCTCGGGGCCTGGCGCAGAAGTTCATCGACCGCGCCGCGACCATTCGGTCCAATCCGCTGATTCCCGTGCATATCTGGGCGGGAATGCAACCCGTGGAATGGCGTCACCTCGAATCGAGGTTCGGGTTTCGGCTGGTTCTGCCCCAGAACCACACCGAGGAACTGTTGCTCGAGGAAGCGCTCCGTCTCGGTGTCGTGGTCAGGCACGGGGTGACTGTCGAATCCGTCGTCCAGCAGTCGACCGCCGTGACCGTGACCGCGGCGGCCGAGGGCGGACCCGTGAGGCTGTCAGCCGATTATCTGGTCGGCGCGGACGGCGGGCGGAGTATCGTGCGGTCGCAGCTCGGTCTCGGTTTCGAGGGCCACGGGCCGACATTCACCGGAATCGTGGCAGACCTGAGGATGGATCGGCCCTGGCCCGAAGCGCGGCGGATGATCGACAACGACAAGGGCTGGGTCACCTCGTTTCCGTTCGGTGAGAACGAGTCCATCACCCGGTTCAACATCG
Source organism: Rhodococcus sp. A14 (assembly GCF_011603105.1). Taxonomy (NCBI): domain Bacteria; kingdom Bacillati; phylum Actinomycetota; class Actinomycetes; order Mycobacteriales; family Nocardiaceae; genus Rhodococcus; species Rhodococcus sp. A14. Next base: position 57,385 of record NZ_JAAOQS010000037.1, read on the forward strand.
TGCACGCCGAGCGCAGGCACGCTCCTGCGTCGGAGCCGGTCACGGCCGACGAGGTTCGCCGATGCCTCACCGATGTTCTGGAGAAGGACCTGCCGTTCGACGATCTGGTGTGGGCGTCCCGTTTCACCGATTCGCTCAGAATCGCAACGAAATTCCAGCAGGGTCGAGTGTTCCTCGTCGGCGAATCGGCGCGCATCCACTATCCCGCCAGCGGCGTCGGGATGAACTTCTGCATCCAGGATGCGTTCAACCTCGGGTGGAAGCTTGCCGCGGTCATCAATGAACACGCAGGACCGGCGCTCCTTACAACGTACGAGGCCGAACGCCGCCCGGTGGCGGAAGCACTGTTGCGCAGTGTCGCGGCGCAGTGTTCGGTCCAGTTCGACTTCACACCGGAGGGCGTGGCGTTCAAGCGGATGTTCGAACGCGATCTGTTGCCCATTCCGGAGGTCAATCGCCGAATCGGACTCGAACTCAACGGATTGTCGTTCCCCTACTCTGCTGAGTCGCACCAACACATGATGGTCGGATACCGCTGTCCCGACCTGGATCTCGTCACCGCGACCGGTCCGATGAGGATGGGTGACATGCTGCGCGATTCCGCTGTCGTCCTCGTCGACGCCACCGGGGCGGGCACCTACGCGGACCTCGATCTGCAGGGCGCGCCGGTTCGCACACACACCGGACACATCGTGCTGGCACCCGCCGGGCTGGGCGACGTCAAGAGCCTGCTGGTCAGGCCGGACGGATACATCGCCTGGGCCAGCGCCGACGCCCCCGCACGCGAGGACGCACAGCTGGCGATCAAGCGGTGCCTCGCCGTCGAATGACATGCCGGGAGGGTCCGGCACTCACTCGAGTGACTTCACGAGTTGCGCTCTGAGCCAGCGGTGTTCGGGATCCGCGTTGTACATCGGGTGCCACCACAGCGCGTGGTTCAGTGGGGCGAGATTCAACGGGAAGTCGACCGACCGAATTCCCATTCCGCCGCTCATCCGGGCCGCCAATCGCTCCGGCAGAAGGGCGATACGATCGGTGTGGGCGACGAAATACGGCAGAGCCAGGTAGTTCTCGCCGACAACCTGCACGTACGGTTCGACTCCCTGAGCCCTGACCTGATGCAGCGGTGTCGTCGCGGCGTGGGGATGCGTCTGAAACACAGCCCACGGGTATTCGGTGAGCTGGTCCAGCCGTATTGCGTCCCCGACGTGCTCGTTGTCCTCGGCCACCACGCAGACCCACCGGTCGGAGAAGAGGTCGACCGAGGGCAGGTCGCTGACGAAGCCACGGGGTACGACCAGGGCATCGGCGGTACGGAGACTGTCCGATGCGCGGTCGACGATCTCCGGTCGCAACTGGACGAAGTTGATGCGCAGGTGCGGAGCCTGCGCCAGCAGATCGCGGGTGATGGTGTCGCCGACGGCGGCGAGCATGTAGTCGGACATGATCAGGGTGAACTCGCGGCTGGACCGTTCGATCTCGATGCCCGGCTCGGCGTCGAGCACTCGATCGACTGCGGAGATCGCCACCGTCGTGCGCTCGACCAGGCTGCGGGCGAGCGGCGTGAGTTGATACGAGTTGCCGACCCGCGCCAGTAGCGGATCCCCGAAGTACCTCCGAAGCCGTGCGAGCGCCGCACTCATTGCCGGCTGGCTCAGGCCGACCTCGATCGCCGCGCGGCTCACACTCCGCTCGCGCAGGAGCGCGTCCAAAGACACGATGAGGTTGAGGTCCAGCTTGGCGCGATGACCGGAGATCCGCTGTATCGAGCTCATGGATACAAACTATAGGCAACCGTGCCTTCCCAAATAACCGCGGGAAAATGAGACTGAGGACAGTCAATCTGCCTCTCTCCGAACAGGACACTCATGGACCCGAGTCATGCCCGCCCACGCCGCACACTCCTCCGCGGAGCAACGGTCGTCAGCGTCGATCCGGCCATCGGAAACGTCGACCGAGCCGACATCCTGATCAGCGACGATCTGATCGCCGGAATCGACGCGAGGATCGACGTCGAACCGGGCGTCGAGGTCGTCGACGTCGACGGCATGATCGCGCTTCCCGGCTTCGTCGACACTCACCGCCACACCTGGCAGAGCGTCATGCGGCACGGGTACGCCGAACTCGATCCCCTCCAGTACTTCGACGAAATGCTCAGGGGAATCGGGGCGGCGTACGAGCCCGAGGACGTCAGGGTCGGTAACCTCCTCGGCGCGGTCTCGGCGCTGAGTGCAGGCACGACCACCCTCTTCGACTGGTCCCACATCCAGAACTCGCCCGAGCATTCCGACGCTGCCGTCGCCGGTCTGCGCGAGTCGGGTATCCGTGCCGTCTTCGGCCACGGATGGCCCCTGCAGGGCGACGGCCGGTGGACCGAGAACAGCACGCTCACCCACCCGGCCGACATCGAACGGCTGCAGAAGGAGCACTTCGCCGACCCCGGCGGACTCGTGACGTTGGCGATGGCGGCCAGAGGCCCCGAGATGGCAGCGCCCGGGGTATGGCAGGCCGACCTCGCCCTCGCACGCGACCTGGGCATCCGCACGTCGGTGCATGCCGGTGCGTACGCGCACAACGAACCGGTCCACGCCGTGGCGCAGTACGACAACGCGGGCCTTCTTGCCGACGACCTGACGTTCGTGCACTGCTGCCGCTCCTCCGACGCCGAACTCGCGATGATCGCCGACGCCGGTGCCACCGTGTCGATCGGCGTGCACTGCGAGCTCAACTCACAAGGCATCGGCGACATCCCCCTCGACCGCATGCTCGCCGCCGGTGTACGACCGAGCCTCAGCGGGGATACCGAAACCAAATGCAGCGGAGACATGTTCACGCAGATGCGAATGCTCTTCGGCTACCACCGTTCGTGGATGGGCGGTGGGCACAGCTCCGTCACGGCCGATCGGGCGCAGCTGTTCCTGCACGATGTGCTGGCATTCGCCACCATCGAGGGGGCGAGAGCGGTCGGGCAGGGCGATCGCATCGGCTCGCTCACTCCCGGCAAGCAGGCCGACATCATCCTGGTGCGTGCAACCGACCTGAACCTGGTGCCCGTACTCGATCCGGTGGCGTCCGTGGTCCTCGCCGCTCATGAAGGCAATGTCGAGTCGGTGCTCATCGGCGGGCGATTCGTCAAGCGCGGCGGAGTCGTGCTCGGGTGTGATCCGTCCGCTCTCGTGAGCGCGGCGGAGGCATCGCAACGACGGATCCTGGGAAGACGCGCCGGCCGCTAGCACTCGTGTGCGCGTGCCCCCCCCGTCCGAACAGGGTGTATTCACCGCACGAATTCCCTCCATCAGGTGTTGCCGCTTCCCGGATAACCCGAGAACAGGAACAGTGATGGTCATCACCACCGCAACAAAGGAGCAAGGCATTGACCATGTCACGCGGGGACGAATTCCGGCGCGGGTGGCCGACTCTGTCAGCGGCCGCCGTGGGTGTCGGCACCGGGGTATCCGGGCTCGCCATCTACTCGGCGGGTCTGTTCACCGGCGATCTCGGTAGGGAGATCGGCCTCAGCGCCGCAATGTACGGGCTGTCCATCACCTTGCTGACCTTCGGGATGGCACTCGCCGCCCCCGTCGTCGGCTACGCCGTCGACAAGTTCGGAGTCAAGGCCCCGACGATTGCCGGAGCACTGTGCCTGGCAACCGGATTCGCCGCACTGGGAACGGTCGTGCACTCGGTGCCGGCCTACATGACAGCGATGGCGTTGATCGGATTCTTCGGTGCAAGTTCCGGACCGATTGCCTTCACTCGGGCGGTGAGCAGCTGGTTCGACCGCGCCAGGGGCCTCGCGCTCGGCATCACGATGATGGGAATGGGACTCTCCGGCGCCATCATTCCGGTCGCCATCGGACGCGTCATCGAACTCGAAGGATGGCGGCTCGGCTACCTCACGTTGGCCTGCATTGCGCTCGCCGGGACCCTTCCCACCGTCTTCCTCCTGAAGGTCGCACCCCGAAGCGTAAGTACGCAGGGCACGGCCGGACGGTCGGCCGACGACGGTGACGACTTCGCCACCATCCGTCGGAACCCGCTCTACTGGCGGCTGATTCTCACATTCGGCCTGATGTCGGTCGCCTTCACCGGCCTCGTCCCCTACCTGGTCCCTATGCTTCGGCAGTACGGGATGAGCGTCGGCGGTGCGGCATCGATCGCATCGATCATGGGACTCGCGGTCATCCTGAGCCGACTGGTGATCGGACTGCTCATCGACATCCTCCGGCCTACCGCGGTCGCGGCCTCGCTCTGCCTGCTGTGCGCCACCGGCGTCGTGCTGTTCGCAGTCGGCGGAGTCGGATTCGCCCCCGTCCTGGCCTTTACGCTGGGGTGCATGCTCGGCGCCGAGCTGGACATGGTGGGCTACTTCACGTCGCGGTACTTCGGACTCGCCGCCTTCGGAAAGGCCTATGCAGGCCCCTATATGGCGTTCGTCCTCGGAGGCGGTATCGCGCCCCTGTGGGTCGGTGCCGTGGTGGACCGAACAGGAAGCTACACCGCAGTCCTCTACGTCGTCGCCGCGCTGACGGTGCTGTGCGCCGTCGCCTTCCTGGCCCTGCCGTCCCCGCGCCGGGTCACCCCCGCCCCTTCCGATACGAGGCCGACACCCGCCTCCGTCAACGCAGATCTCTGACCACACATAACAGACACCGCTCCAGGAGAACCACTTTCATGCGTATCGCCAACATCGACGACCGTGCCGCCCTCGTCATCGGAGCCGAGGGGGCCGAGCGGGGCGTCGACCTCGCTCACGCCTCCCGTGGCCGGTTCGGCCCCGACCTGCCCGCCGTCTATCAGGCTTGGGACGATGTCACCGCCTGGGCCACCGACCAGGACCTCTCGGCCCTGGCCGACGACAGCTTCCCGATCGACCGGTCCCTGCTGGGTGCACCGTCACCGGCTCCCCGGCAGGTGTTCGCGGTCGGGCTGAACTACCACGCGCACGCCGCCGAATCCGGTTTCGAATCCCCCACCCATGTGCCGCCGGTGTTCACCAAGTACTCCTCCAGCTTCACCGGCCCCGACACCGACGTCGTGATTCCCGCCGGCGGCAACGTCGACTGGGAGATCGAACTCGTCGCCGTCATCGGCCGCGACACCACCAACATCGACGAGGCCGACGCCTGGTCCCACGTCGCCGGCCTCACCGCCGGACAGGACATCTCCGAACGGATCACCCAGACCCGTGGTCCCGCACCGCAATTCGGGCTCGGAAAATCGTTCGCCGGTTTCTCTCCGCAAGGTCCGTGGCTGGTCACCTCGGACGAGTTCACCGACCCCGACGACCTCGAACTCGGCTGCACCATCGACGGTGAACAAGTGCAGAAGGGCCGCACCCGCGACCTGATCTTCCCGGTCTCGAAGCTGATCGCCACCCTCTCCCGCACCGTGACCCTCTATCCGGGTGATGTCATCTTCACCGGCACCCCCGCCGGCGTCGGCGTCGGCCGCGACCCGCAACGGTTCCTGCAGGCCGGCGAGAAACTCGACAGCTGGATCGACGGCATCGGCACACTTCATCAGCGTTTCGTCGCCGACCCCGACGCGAAGTAGAGGACACCGATCATGGCACTGCACGGACTGGGCAAGGTCACCGTCGGCGTCCCCAACGTCGACGACACCATCGCCTACTACATCGAATTCGGCCTCGAGCACCGCGGGAACGGGGTGTTCGCCACCCGCAACGGCGGCGAACAACTCCACATCGTGCACGCCCCGACCCGGCGGCTGGTCGAATTGACCGTCGCCGCCGACGACCCGGACGACATCGCCGCCATCACTTCACGGCTGACCGGGCTCGGTGTGGCGATCGAGCAGAACGGCACGTCCGTCAGTGCCGTCGAACCGGTCACCGGCACCCCGGTGCGGGTGCAGGTCCGACCCCGGATCGTCATCGAGCCCGCGGTGTTGCCGACGCCGTACAACGGGCCTGGGCGCATCGACCGCTGGGGGCGGGCCCCGTTCCTCACCCGCACCGAGCCGGTGCGCCCCCGCAAACTCGGGCACGCGGTGATCGGGTCCACCGACCTCCAGACCACGATGCAATTCTTCACCGAGGGTCTCGGATTCAAGGTCAGCGACTACATGGGCGACAAGGCCGCGTTCCTGCGCTGCTCCGCCGAGCACCACAACGTGCTCGTCATGGCCGCACCGGTGAACTTCCTGCATCACACCAGCTGGCAGGTCGACGACATCGACGAGGTCGGCCGCGGCGCCCACACGATGCTCGAGAACAACCCCGAACGCCACATCTGGGGTCTCGGACGGCACTATGCCGGCGCGAACTTCTTCTGGTACCTCAAGGACCCGGCGGGGAACTTCTCCGAGTACTACTCCGACATGGACACCGTCCCCGAGGACGAACTCTGGTCACCGGAAGTGCTCCACGGCCTGCAAGGTCTGTACGCCTGGGGGCCACCGCCGCCCCCGTCGTTCCTCGAACCGGACGACCTCGCCGCCTTGATGACCGGAGCACACTCCACCACGGGGTGACGAGCGGGTAGAACGATTCGGTGTCGGCTAGATCAGTTCGACGACGGTCCCCAGGTCGTGCACATGCTCGCTGTCCGCCGGCCCGGCGGCCGGCGTGATGTCACCACGTGCCGTGAGTGCCATCGATCTCGCCTCGCCCGCAGCGAAGGCGACCGGTACCGCCACGGCAACGGACAGGAGGGCAGCTCCCGCGTCGAACACCAAGCGTGCGACACCGAAAGCACAGTTCGCCGATTCTCGGATCGTCATCGTCCGCCTTCCTTCATCCCAGTCCACAGGACGTAGCGGACCACTCCCTTTGACCTGACAATTACCCGATCGACGTTACGAGGGGCCCGCACTACTCGCGAGTACCAAACCGACCAGATCGAATGGTTTACCCAGCGGCCGTCGAATCCGGCGACGGAGGCAGAGAAGACAGGCACGTATCCGGGTAATTCGGCCGATGCGCCCGGATCGCGCCGGGAACACCCTGTAATCGGACGTCTCGACGACGCGACACCACACCGAGCGCACTGGAGTAACGACGGCATGAACCCACACACCGGGAATCACGGATATCACCTGGTTCACACGCTCCGCCGGCCTCCGGTGCGGCCGGGACGCCACGCACTGCATGCCGCCGCATCCAGAATCGGAATCCCGTGCATCCGCGGCGCCGGCGACCACCGCGCCTTCGACAGCTCCGGGCTCGTTCAGTGGGCGTACAAACAGGCCGGTGTGGCCGTTCCGCGCACCACCTACGAGCAACTACGACACGGGACCGCCGTGGACGAGAGCGACCTGCAACCCGGTGACGTCGTCCTCTTCTACGGGGGCGGCCACGCGGGGATCTATGCAGGGAACGACACAGTCGTCCACGCACCCGCTCCGGGACGGCCGGTCACGCGAGTAGCCATGAACTCCATGTCATTTCACGCAGCGCGCCGATACTGACGACCGATTACAGCCTCCAGCCGACCAGAACAGGGCGGCTGGAGGCGCCGACCATCCGCGACACCGTTGACTCAGTGAGCGGCGTTGTACGCTTCCTCGATCTCGGCAGGAATACGTCCACGCGTGGACAACTCATACCCCTGCGACGTCGCCCATTCTCGAATTTCCTTTGCCTGGCTCCGTCCCTGCGACGGTGCCACTGCAGGAGTCGACCGACGCTTTCTTCCACCGACCCGAGTTGCATGCTCGATGTAGTAGTCGAGAGTCTTGTGGAATTCCCTGGCGTTCTTGACCTTCAGATCGATCTCGTAGTCGACGCCGTCGACAGAGAACGGAATGGTCTCCCCCTTACCGTTCTTGATCGGAGTTCCGTCGATGTCGTCGATGCGTTCGACAACAACTTTGCGCGCCACAGTCCCACTCCTTCATCGTCGATAACCCGGGGAACACTACGTCGAAGTATTGTTCACCTGCCAATCCCCGACGGAGTTTTCGAATTGCAGACCCGGGTCCGTCTGATTGGAGAACCCTGCCGGCGGGGTATTCGTCGGACATGACACCGAAGGACGCATCCGGACCGAAGACCACGACCACCGACAGCGGCGCCCCGGGCGCGGACAAGGACGTGATGTCCGATCCGGCCGAGGACGACAAGAGTTCGGGCGCCGACTGGAGCGGCGAAGGTGGCGCGACCTCTGAGGGCCCCGCCACCGACACCGACACCGACACCGAGGACTAGGTCACCAGGGGATCTGGCCGAGGACCACACCGATCACCAGCATCGACAGCGACACCAGCGCCGCGCGCCACAGCACCTTCTTGTGATGGTCCGCCAGCGGGACACCCGCCAGGGTCACGAGCAGGAGGATGGCCGGGACGAGGGGGCTCTGCATGTGGAACGTCTGGCCGGTGATGGATGCGCGGGCCATCTCGACCGGCTCGATGCCGTACGTGGCCGCCGTCTCGGCGAGCACGGGCATGATGCCGAAGTAGAAGGCGTCGTTGCTCATGAAGAACGTGAACGGCAGGCTCAGGATGCCCGTGATGACGGCCAGGTGCGGTCCGAGCGAGGCCGGGATGATTTCGAGCAGCCACTGCGCCATGGCCTCGACCATTCCGGTGCCCTGGAATACGCCGGTGAGCACGGCCGCGGCGAACACCATCGCGACCACGGAGACGATGCTCGACGAGTGGCGGGTGATCGCTTCCTGCTGTTCCTTGACCCGCGGGAAGTTCACCGTCAGCGCGATCGATGCGGCCACCATGAACAGGACCGGAATCGGCAGTACGTCCATCACGAGCACGACGAGGAGCGCCACCGTGACGAGCGCGTTGAACCACAGCAGCTTCGGCCGCAGCGTGGGCCGCTGGGGGTCGAGACCGTCGACGAAGCCCTGGCCGTCGTCCGATCCGGCGTCGCCGGAGCCGCCACCCGATCGGGGTGCGTCACCATTGCCCCCGGATCCGGATCCGGTCACGGACCGCCGGAGGCCGGAGCCTGCGGAGACGAGGAGACGCTCGTCGGTGAGTTCGAGCGTTCCGATGCGGCGGCGTTCGCTGTAGCCCAGCTGCACGGCGAACAGCAGCACGACGAGCAGTCCGACCACCAGCGACGGGATCATCGGCACGAACACGTCCGACGGTGAGATTCCCAGCGCCGCGGCTGCCCGGACCGTCGGTCCACCCCACGGGACGATGTTCATCGCGCCGTTCGCGAGGCCGGCGACCACCGTCAGAACCACGGGGCTGACCTTCAGCTTCATGTACAGCGGCAGCAGTGCGGACGTCACGATGATGAACGTCGTGGATCCGTCACCGTCCAGCGACACCACCATCGCGAGCACCGCGGTGCCGACGACGAGCCGCATGGGGTCGTTGCGGACGAGCCGGAGGATGAGTTTCACCAGCGGGTCGAACAGGCCGACGTCGATCATGATCCCGAAGAAGATGATCGCGAAGAACAGCAAGGCGGCCGTCGGTGCCAGCGCCTTGATCCCGTCGGTGATCATGTCGCCGATGCCGAGGCCGGCCCCGGCCGCGATCCCGAATGCGACCGGGACGGCGATCAACCCGACCACGGGAGTGGCCCGTTTGGACATGATCAAGAACATGAACACGGCCACCATCAGAAAGCCGAGTGCTACCAGCATTGCCACTCCTCGTCCGAACTCGCGTCGTGGTGTGATCGCGATAACAGCCAGTGTCGGGGGGAGGGACGCTCACAGTCACTGTTGCGTACTTAGAGAAGGTTGTGTTCTTTGTGGTGGCAACTACGGGCGCCCCCGGAGATGGTCGCGCAGAGTGTCTGTCTCATACTCCGCGCGGAACAGTCCACGCTTCTGCAGGACGGGGATCACCTCGTCGACGAAGTCGGCGAGGCCGTTCGGGTAGAGCGGCGGCATCAGGTTGAAGCCATCGGCCCCGCCGCGGCGGAACCACACCTCGATCTCGTCGGCGATCGATTCCGGGGTTCCGATCATGGTGCAGTGGCCGCCACCGGCCGCCAACGTGCCCAGCAGCGACCGCACGGTGGGACGGTCCTTGTCGATGATCCGCAGGATCGTGTCGTACCGGCCCTGCGGCCCGGTGAACTCCGACAGTGGCGGCAGCGCGGGAACCGGTGCGTCCAATTCCCAGGCACTGCAGTCCTGCTGGACGAACATCGACAACTGCGCCAGCGACTGTTCGACGGGCAGGAGCGCGTCGAGTTCCGCCTTCTTCCGCCGGGCCTCCGCACCGGTCGAGCCGACATAGGTCACCAGACCGGGCATCACGACCACCGCGTCGGCGTCGCGGCCCGCCGCACGGATGCGCCGCTTCACGTCGCCGTAGTAGCTCTGCGCGGCCGTGAGGTCGTAGGCGACGGCGTAGATGCCCTCGGCGCACCGGGCGGCCAGGTCGCGGCCCTGATCGGACGCGCCGGCCTGGAACAGCACGGGACGACCCTGCGGCGAATGCGGCACGTTCAGCGGACCGTCCACGAGGAAATGCTTTCCCCGATGCTCGACCGGCTTCACCTTGGCCGGGTCCGCGAAGATGCCCTCACGGTCGAGCACGAGCGCGTCGGGCTCCCACGAATCCCACAGAGCAAGTGCCACGTCGACGAACTCCGCGGCGCGCGAATAGCGTTCGTCGTGCGGCGGCATCGCCTCGAGTCCGTGGTTGCGCGCTTCGGCGTCGAACATGGACGTCACCACGTTCCAGCCGGCACGGCCGCCGCTGATGTGGTCGAGCGACGCCAGCATCCGGGCGGCGTGGAACGGTGTGTAGAACGTGGTGGACACCGTCGTCACGAGTCCGACCCGCTCCGTCGCCCGCGCCATCGCGGACAGCGCGGTGAGCGGTTCGAGGAACCACATGCCTCCGGATGCGGGGTCGCGCACCGAATGCCCGTCCGCGAAGAACACCGCGTCGAGGCATCCGCGCTCCGCGGTCTGCGCCAACTCCTCGTAGTAGGCGATGTCGCAGAGGCGCTCCACCTGGGACGAGGGGTGCCGCCACGCGGCGCCGTGGTGCCCGCAGCTGTAGAGGAACGCGTTGAAGTGCAGTTGCCGGGCGTCGCTCATGTCAGTCCTTGACCAGTCCGCCGTCGACGACGAGGTTCTGGCCGGTCACCGCACGCGACCACGGGGACGCGAAGAACAGCACCGCGTCGGCGAACTCGTCCGGCGTGGTGACCCGCTGCAGCGGGGTGCTCGCCGCGATGAGGTCGAACACCTCGTCGGGAGTGGCGGCGCTCGCGTCGGTGGTGCGGAGCAGCCCGCCCGACACCATGTTGACGGTGATGCCGTCGGGACCGAGGTCGGCCGCGAGCGTGCGGGTCAGCGACAACGCCGCGGCCTTGGCGGCCGTGTAGTCGTGGTACGGGACGACGGGGTTCTGGAACAGGTTGGTTCCGATGTTCACGATCCGGCCGAACCCGAGCGAACGCATGCCCGGCAGCGCGGCCTGCGTCGTGTGCAGGGTCGCCTTCACGCTGCCACGCAGCTGCGAGTCGAAGGCATCCCACGTGATGACGTCCGCCTTGTCGCGTGCGTCGCCGTTGAAGGAGAAGTCGGCGAGCGCGTTGTTGATCACCGTGGTCACCGGTGAGCCGAAGTGTTCTTCCGCCGCGGAGAACAGCGCCGCCACCTGTCCGGCGTCCGTGACGTCGGCCCGGAGCGCGACCGCACGGTCCGCGCCCAGGGAGGTCGCGAGTTCTTCGGCCGCCTCCCGGCTGTTCCGGTAGTTCACGATCACCCGCGCGTTCTGCGCCGCGAACGACCGCACGATGGCGGCGCCGAGGCCCCGCCCACCGCCGGTCACCAGGACGATCTGCTTGTCGAGCTGCATGCTGTCACCTTCCGTTCGGTCGGCGACGAGACATCGGATGAGCGCATACGGCCGTCTCCGCGACATCCCTTCGCCGGCATTACCCAGTTCAGGTTCGACGGGTCTGTTCTCAGCCGTCCGGCTCGTCGCCGGGCAGCACCCCGTGTCACTGGCCAACAGTGTAAGCGCAATCACCGATTCCAGTTCTTGGTTGTGCACAACCTAGTTGTGTGCAACTATTCAGGGGTGACCGACAACCTCACCCTCGACCGCCAGGTGTGCTTCGCCCTGTACTCGGCTTCCCGGGCCATGACGGCGAGATACCGGTCGATGCTCGACTCGTTGGGAGTGACCTACCCGCAGTACCTCGTGCTGTTGGTGCTCTGGGAACGGGACGGCCGCGGAGTACGTGAGATCTGCGACGCCCTCGACCTCGACACCGGCACGCTGTCGCCACTGCTCAAGCGGCTCGAAACCCTGGGCCTGGTCGAACGCCGGCGCTCCTCGGCCGACGAGCGCCGGGTCGGGATCCACCTCACCGAGAAGGGTGCGGCCCTCCGCGCCGCCGCGGAGGGCATCCCCGCCGAACTCGCCGACTCGACGGGAATGGAGATCGACGAACTCGTCGCCCTCCGGGACACACTGTCGCGTCTCACCGAATCACTCCACAGCTTCACCACCCCTACAGGAGAGAAGTAACCATGAAGATCGTCTACACCGCCGAAGCCCTCGCGACCGGAGAAGGCCGCAACGGCCACGCCCGCACGTCCGACGGCAAGCTCGACCTGAACCTCGCGATCCCCACCGAGATGGGCGGGTCCGGCGACGGCACCAACCCCGAGCAGTTGTTCGCCGCCGGATACGCGGCATGCTTCCACTCCGCGCTCCAGCTGGTCGGCCGTCAGGCGAAGGCGAACGTCGCCGACTCGGCCGTCGGCGCCCGCGTCGGCATCGGCCCGACGGACAGCGGCGGATTCGGTCTCGCCGTCACCCTCGAGGTTTCCCTGCCCCACCTGCCGCGCGCCGAGGCGCTCGAGCTGACCGAGAAGGCACACCAGGTGTGCCCCTACTCCAACGCCACCCGCGGCAACATCGACGTCACCCTCGAGGTCACCGAAGACTGAGCAACCCTGACGGGCGTCGCGTCACCCGAACTTGAACTCGACGCCCGTCAGGTCCTCCGACAGCGCCCACAGCGCCCGCGCGGTGTGCTCGTCCCGCGACTTCTTGTTGGAGCCCACCACCTTCGGATGGCCACGCTGCTCGAACAGGCCGTCCGGCCCGATGTAGCTGCCACCGATCACATCGGGTGCCGTTGCCGCGTACAGCATCGGCAGCGCCCCCATCTCCGCCGACTGCGCGAAGATCCGGTTGCCGACGGCCATCAGCTTGTCCTGCACCGACTCGGTGTGGGCCTGCAGGTTGGTCGACGCGTAACCGGGGTGCGCGGCCACCGCTTTCACGGGTGACCCCGCCGCCGACAGCCTGCGCTGCAACTCGTATGTGAACAGCAGATTCGCGAGTTTCGACTGCCCGTACGCGCTCCAGCGGTTGTACTTGCGGCGCTCCCAGTTGAGGTCGTCGAGGTGAATCGTTCCCGCCTGATGTGCCGCACTCGACATCGTGGCGACCCGATCGGTGATCTTGTCGAGCAGCAGGCCGGTCAATGCGAAGTGCCCGAGATGATTTGTGCCGATCTGCATTTCGAATCCGTCGGCGGTCTTGCGCTGCGGAACCGCCATCACGCCCGCGTTGTTCACGAGAACGTCGACGGACTCGACGCCGGCGGCGAACTCGCGCACCGAGGCGAGGTCGGACAGATCGAGGCGGCGCACCTCGGCGTTGTCACCGATCGACCGTGCGACGACCTCCCCCTTGTGGGTGTTGCGGCAGGCCAGCACGACGTGCGCCCCCGCCTTGCCCAGGGCCCGCGCGGCCACCTCCCCGAGACCACTGTTGGCGCCCGTGACGACGAACGTGCGGCCGCTCTGATCGACGATGTCCGAAGCTGTCCACTTGGTCATGGCGTCAACCCTACGGATCTCGGGACGTGGCGTGCACCTTTCACCACGCCTGCGCTCCGACCAGCGGCAGATTGACGAAACTCGGCCGATCCGGGGACAACGCGACGTGCTGCGGCTTCAGTTGACTGTCGGCCAGAATCGGTCCGAGCGGCAGGTACCGGGGGACGCTGCCCGCGTACACGTCGACGCGCAGCCGGTGCCCCGGCGCGAGGACGGCGTCGGTGGGCACGAAGTTGATGTCCACCGGTGTCACTTCACCCGGCACCAGCGGCTGACGTGCGTCCACCGTCAGATAGTGGTGCGGTTCGGTGTAGTCGCCGTTCGCCGACTTGGTGCTCTTCGAATCGTCCACGGCCCGCATGGAAGCGGTGAGCGCACCATTGGTGAGCGGGGTCGTCGTGCCGTCCGGTGCGACGTCGTTCAGTGTCACCGCCCAGAATCCGTCCGGGGCGTCGAGCACGGTTTCGAGGTGCAGATTGACCGGACCCGACAGCTCGGTCGGCTGTGTGACGGGGGCGCTGGTGAACGTCAGCCCCTCGGCCTCGGCGAACCGGGAGTCCTTGCTGCACACCGATCCGAAGACGACGGCCGCTCCTGCGGTGCCCTGTGCGCCGTCGCGGGAACAGAGCCCGCGGAGGCCGGGTGCGACGGTGAGTCGTGCTGCGTCGCCGGGTTTCGCCGACACCAGGCTGCCGTCGTGGGCGGCGTGCCCGGCGGTGCCACTGGGGGCACCCGACAGGTACATCCGCTGGTAGTCGACACCGGCCCGCGGGAACTGATCGGTGGTGGTCCAGCCGTTGCCCTGCTGGTACAGCGTGACCGGGCCGTACTCGTCGATGCCGTTGTCGATGCCCTTCAGCCACTTGTCGAACCAGGCGCGTTCGAGGACGTCGAGTCGTGGCGGCGCACCCTGTTCGCCGAAGCCGCCACCGAACGAGATGTGGTAGGCGTCGCTCATGATCAGCTGCTTCTCACCGGCAGGCAGCGGGATGTCGTTGTAGACCCGCGGCTCGCTGTTCGCGAAGATGTCGTGCCACGCGCCGTAGAGCATCGTCGGCACCTCGATGTTCGCGGCCTGCGCCTTCCGCTCCTCGTAGAACTGGCCGTCCTGCGCCACCCGCAGCGTGCCGGGGTCGAGACCGTTGATGTCCGGCGCGGTCATGGCCTCGATCAGTGCGGGGAACAGCGTCAGCGGATCCCGCAACCGATCCTGCAGCCACCGCTGGTCGAAGCGCCCCTGCGCAAGGGCCTGGATGTCGGGAACGAACTTGAGACCGTTGACCAGTGACAGCCACAGCGGCATGAATCCCACGCCGAGACCACCGCCCGTTCCGACGATGTCGCGGAGCAGATCGTTGCCCGGTTCGGTCGGGAAGATCGCCTTCAACGCCGGCGGCTGATGCCCCGCGGCCTGCAGCGAATTGATTCCCGAGTACGACACCCCCGCCATGCCGACCTTGCCGTCGGACCATCCCTGCTTGCTCATCCAGTCGATGATCTCGACGGAGTCCTGCTGCTCGAGCGGACCGAGTGCCTGCCATTCCCCTTGAGAGAAGCCGGTGCCCCGCGCATCGACGACCACCTGGGTGTACCCGTTCCGGACGAGGTCGCGGTTGATGCCGAAGACGCGCATGCCGCCACCGGTGAGCACCTTGGCCGCTTCCCCGACGCCGTCGAACGGTGTTCCGGCGAGATCGAAGGAGTTCACCAGGTCGACGACGGTGTCCTCGAGCCCCGGCACCGCGAACACGGAATCGACGAGGTTGCCGACCAGCTTCGTGTACGGCGTGACGTTGAGGACCGACGGCATCCTGGTGTCGATCGGGTTGCCGGAGGCGTCCGCGGGGCGATAGACGTTGGCCTTCAGCACCGTTCCGTCGCTCATGGTGATGGGGACGTCCCAGTCGATCGCGATCACCGGGTACTCGGGCGGCGCGTCGACCGCGGCGTTCCACGCGGCCCCCGCCGCCCCGCCCGTCGGATCCGCCGACGCCGTCACCGTG